>JBCCAJ010000370.1:0-3535 GCA_039814845.1 Pseudomonadota bacterium
ATGACCGCTATGGGCGGTAAAACAAATCGCCTTGGCGCCGTCCATCGCACTGCCCCCGCCAATGCCGATCACCGCATCATGGTTGCCCGCTCGATATGCCTCACATCCCGCCTCAATCTCATCATCGCGCGGGTTGGGGGATATCTCGGAAAAGATCGCGTTGGTCAGCCCGGCGTCGCCCAGCAAACCGGCAAGCCGCGCAATAAATGGCAGTTCACGGCTGCCCCGGTCGGTCACAATCAAAGGGCGTGCAATCCCGTTCTGCGCACACAGGGCTGCAATTTCAGCCAGCCGCCCGGGCCCGTAAGCAATCGGCACCGGAAAGTCGAAATCCTGCTTGTCCAGCACACCCAAGGCCATGGCTTTACTCCGCCTCCAGTCCCAGTTCTTCCTGGCGCTTCTTGCTCCAGGCGGCGGTCAGGCGGTCGGCGATGATGGCAATGATCGCCATGCCAAGGCCCGCTACGATGCCAACGCCGAAGTCACCGTTCCCCAGCCCAATGTAAACCTGTTGGCCCAGCCCGTTTGTCCCCACAAGGGCGGCAATCACCAGCATCGCAATCCCGTACATGATCGTCTGGTTCAGCCCCAGCATCATCACCGGCAAAGCCAGCGGCAGCTTCACGCGCCAAAGCTGTTGCGTCCGCGTACAACCGATGCAGGTGGATGCCTCGATGACGTGCGCAGGCACGGACCGCAGCCCATGTTCCGTGTAGCGGATCGCAGGCACAATCGCATAGGCCATGATGGCCAACATCGCGGTGAATTCACCGATTTTGAAGATCATCAGGAAGGGGATCAGGATCACGAATAGCGGCATGGTTTGCAGCGTGTCGTTGATCGGGCGCAGCACCTTGGAGACGCTATCAAACTCAGAGGCCAGAATGCCCAACCCCGCCCCGATGGCAAAGGACAGCGCCACCGCAAGCCCACATAGATAGATCGACAACAGCGCCTGAGGCCAGACGCCCGAGACGATGAGGAACATCAGCCCCAGCGCCGTGCCAATCGCCAGCTTTGGCCCGGAGAGTTGCCAAGACAGCAGCGCCGCCATTGCAACCAGTGCGGGCCACGGCATCCGGGTGAGCCCAAAGTAAATCAGCGTCAGCGCAAAAAGCACCGCCACCGCCGCGCCCACACCCTTGGTCCGCTCTACCCAAAGCACCAGGATCGCGGCCAACACGCCGTAGCCAAGGCGCAGCTGCGTGGTAAACTCAAACCCCCAGCTGAACGGGCTGATCGTTTCACTCAACCCGATTTTCACCGGCAGCATGATGAAGAAAAACGCCACCGTTTTGATCGTGTTGATGGTGTCCTTATGCTCCACCACCAGATAGGTCACGGCGTCATTGAGGTAGCTGGCCGGGAAAATCTCCCACGCGCGGGGATAGGTGCTGAGCGCGGGGAAGAGCTGAGCGAGGATCGCCGTGACCCCGGCAAGTCCTGCCGCAATGAGCCACATGCGATAGCGCGAATGAAACGGCTCATTGAGGATGGGTTCCTTGGGTTCGGCTTCTGCGGCGGCCGCCGTGATCCGGTCCATCACCATGGCCATGAGCGCAATCACGATCCCCGCCAGAAGGCTTTCGCCAAATTGCGCCTTACGCATGGTGGAGAGCACTTCCCACCCGATATCCGCCGTCCCCCCGATGATCGAGGCGATGATCACCATCGAAAACGCAGCCATTGTCGTCTGGTTCACGCCCAGCAAAATTTGCCGCTGAGCCGACGGCACACGCACGCGCCAAAACAGCTGGGCCCCTGTGGCACCAGACATCAGCCCCGCCTCAATCACCTCATCCGGCACCCGTCGCAGGCCCAGCATGGTGTTGCGCACGGTGGGCGGGAAGGCATAGAGGATCGAGGCAATCAGACCCACCACCGGACCAAACCCGAAGAGCAACAGAATGGGCAAAAGATAGGCGAACGCAGGCACCGTTTGCAGCAGGTCCATCACCGGTTTGATCACCCGTTCAGCGCGTTCCGAGAAAAACGCGCATGCCCCTAACGCGAACCCGACACCCACGGCCATGGGCACGGAAATGACCACGAGAGAGAGCGAATTCATGGATTCCGGCCAGTAGCCGATGACGACCATGTAAAGCACGGCCAGAAAGGTGAACGTCGCCAGACCAAGGCCCGACACCGCATAGGCGGCGAAGGTCAGCAGCACCAAGGTGACCGACCACGGCAGCCATTGCAGAAAGTCCCGTACGGCGCTCATGGGGACATCCATGATGGCAGAGAAGGCTTTGAACGCCGGCCCAAACACCGCCACCGTCCAGTCCATAAAGGCGTTCAGCCAGGGCGTGATTGGCAGCACCCATTCCTCAGGGTATTCAATCAACCACTTGGCGGCATCCGACATGAACAGCATCGCGAGGGTCATGGCCACAAGGCCCACCCAAAGCATTCTGATCGGCGTCGTGGCCATCACGCGGCCCCCCGATCAGCAGCCAGCGCTGCGATCACGCTGGAGGCCGTTACAACGCCCACGGCCTCACCCCCCCTCAAGGCTTTCACGCCACTTTTGCTCTGCGCCAGAAGCGGCAGCAATTCCTCAACGGTGCAATCGCAATCGCGCTCCGGCATCGCCTTGCCCGGCTTGGCCTTGGCATCCAGCACATCATTTGCCGTCAGCACGCGCACCATGGGCACCTCTTCGGTAAACTCGCGCACGTAATCATCGGCCGGGTTAACGATCAGATCGGTCGGGCGGCCCATCTGCACAACTTGCCCGTCGCGCATGATCATCATGCGGTCGGCAATGCGCAGCGCCTCAAGGAAATCGTGGGTGATGAAGACAATGGATTTCTGCAGCGTCTTTTGAATGCGCAGGAATTCATCCTGCATCTGACGTCGAATAAGCGGATCAAGCGCCGAAAACGGCTCATCGAGGAACCAAAGCTCAGGCTCAATGGCAAGGCTGCGGGCAATGCCTACGCGCTGTTGCTGGCCACCGGACAGTTGCTTGGGGAAAGATGTCTCCCGCCCCTGAAGGCCCACCAGCTCAATCACACGGGCGACTTTTTCGTGCTGTTCCTTCTTACCCGCACCCTGCAGGGACAGCGGGAAGGCGATGTTGTCCCACACGCTAAGATGCGGCATCAGGCCGAAATTCTGAAACACCATTCCCATCTTGTGGCGGCGAATATCAATCAGGTCCTTGTCGGATTTCTTCAGCAGGTCTTCGCCATCCAACAAGATCTCCCCATGGGTGGCCTCGACCAACCGTGACAGGCACCGCACCACGGTGGACTTGCCCGACCCCGACAGCCCCATGATGACGAAAATCTCACCCACGTGGACGTCGAAACTGACACCTGCCGCGGCCGGGATCGCGCTGTCTTCTCGCATCCGCGTACACAGCTCAGGCGTCGCCAGCTTGCCGACCTCAGATTTGAAATAGGGCGCGTTATGCCCGGCATAGACTTTCCAGATATTGCGGCAAGACAGCTTTACCTCGCCCAAGCCTTGATCGTGGCTGTTATCCATCACGCGTGTCCCTAAGGATGACATCATTGCGGGGCCAGCC
>JBCCAJ010000390.1:0-3248 GCA_039814845.1 Pseudomonadota bacterium
GACCACGATCATGATCACAGCCACGATCACTCTCATGACCACGGGCATCACCACCACCACCATCATCACGGCCATAGTCACGGCGTCTACAAACACATCGCCCACCCCAACGGCCCCCGCACGATGATTGACCAGGGCGTCTGCTGCTGCTTCATGAGCCAGTTCCCCCAAGAGGTCATCGACGAGGAGCGCGAATTGAGGGGCGAAACCCCCGGCGCGGAATCAACGGCGTAAGCCCGCCGCGCCTTCGGCAGGCCCCACGCGTCGCACCTTTGGTGCGCCACTATAGTTGGCGCGCCTCTGGCGCGACGCCTGGCGAAATGTCGACGTTTGCGCGCTGCTTTACTCCACGGCGGTACGTAACGATAAATCGCCCTCGCTTGAGATTGGGATCGCCAGCCCGGGGCCTGCCGAAGGCGCGGCGGGCTCCCTCAACCGCTCAAATGCGCCTTCAACCCCTGCGAGGCCTCTTCGATCAACCGTAGCGCCGCCCCAAAATCACGCGTGTAGTAGGGGTCCGGCACGTGATCCATGCCCGCCGCCGGCGCAAATTCGGTGAAAACGTGGATTGGCGTGTCATTGCCCGCAGGCCGCATCGCTTCCAGGTCCAGCACATTCTGCGCGTCCATTGCGATGATCAGGTCAAAGGCGTCAAAATCTGCCCGGTCAATCCGTCGCGCGCGCAGGTCCGAGATATCATAGCCCGCGTTTCCCGACGCTGCCTGCATGGGCCCATAAGGGGGCTTGCCCACATGCCACGACGCCGTTCCACAACTGTCGGTCTGCGCCTCGGGCATCATGGCACGAAAGACGCCTTCCGCCGTGGGCGACCGACAGATATTGCCAAGGCAAACGAAAAGAACACGACTGGTCATGGGGTCAGACTTACGCCAAGGTTTCCCCATGGAAAAGATCGTCATCCTGACCGGTGCGGGGATTTCCGCCGAAAGCGGTCTGGGCACCTTTCGCGATGAAGGCGGGCTGTGGGCGCAGCACGCGATTGAGGACGTGGCCACCCCCGAAGGGTTCGCCCGTAACCCCCAGCTTGTGCACGATTTCTACAACGCCCGTCGCGCCCAGGCGGCCGAGGCCAAACCCAACGCCGCCCACCACGCCCTTGCGCGGCTAGAGGCCGATCACCCCGGCAAGGTCCTGCTGATCACGCAAAATGTCGACGGCCTGCATGAAGCGGCGGGCAGCCAGAATGTCCTCCACATGCACGGCGAATTGGCAGGTGCGATGTGCAATGCCTGCGATCATCGCTGGCCCGCCCCCCTGTCCATGATGCCCGACGATCCGTGCCCGACCTGCGGCGCGCCCGCCACCCGGCCCGACGTGGTTTGGTTCGGCGAATTTCCCTACCATCCCGACCGCACCGAAGAGGCGCTGGCGGAGGCTGATATCTTCGCCTCCATCGGCACCTCAGGCCAGGTTTACCCGGCCGCCGCCTTCGGCCAGATGGCCCGCGCTATGGGTGCGCATACGGTGGAGCTGAACCTGGAACCGTCCGCCGCTTCTCGCGATTTTCACGACTGTCGCTTGGGGCTTGCCTCAGAGATCGTACCGCTTTGGGTGGATGAGATCCTCACCGCGTAGGGTAGGGTTTCACCCCACCGTCTCCATCGCCTTGATCGCGCCCAAAAGCTGCGCCACCTCGGCCTCGGTATTGTAGTGGCACATAGATATCCGCACGCAATCGCTGAGCCCCAGTGGCGTCAGCACATTGCCGCTATAATGATCGGCCTTGCGCGTGTGGGTCCGGATGCCCTGCGCGTTCAGATCCTCCACGACATCCTCTGACGCGCGGCCCTTCACCACCACGGAAACAAGCCCCTCTCGCGCCGGATTGTCCGCACCGGCCAAAACCGTCACATGATCCATCTGTGCAAGCCCCGGCAGATTGCCCGTGCCATGAATGGCCGCATTGGTCAGGGATGTCTCATAGGCATGGATCGAGCGCCCCGCTGCCTCAATCTTGGCGCGTCTGTCTGTGGCGTCCGACACCTCGCCACCCAGCCATTCAAAATAGGCCACGACGTCGGACATGGTGGCATAACTGCCCGCATCCCGTGTGCCAAATTCCCAACCGTCTGCGGGCGCGTTGATCAGTCGGTCATGGGGCAGGGCGGTCAGTTTGTCGGAAATCCACGCCACCCCAAACCCATGCCGGGAAAAGCACTTATAGGGCGAAATTGCGTAGCCATCGACGCCGTAGCTGTCCAGATCAACCTGGCCATGGGCGGCATGCTGAATGCCATCGACGATGATGAAACATTCAGGCGACACCGCGCGAATTGCGGCCGCGATCGCCGCCACATCCATCGCCATGCCCGTCACAGGCGATCCATGCAGGATCGTGGCGAGCTTCACCTCAGGCGTCATAAGGGCCGCGTAGTCTTCGGCGGTGACAAGCCCCGTCGCGTTGTCGTGTGGCACGTTGATGTATTCAAGCCCTGCAATCTCTGCCCATCGCTGGGCGGCACTGCGCGTGGCGGGATGTTCAATCGACGACCCGATCACCTGCGCGCCTTTGGGCATGTTCACCGCGACCGTGCGGATCATGCGAAAGATCAGTTCCGTCCCGGTCTCACCCACAAAAAACTGCCCGGAAGAGGCATTCATGAACACCCCCATATCCGTTTTGGCCTTGGCAATGATATCTTGCGTCCCTTGCCCCGCTGGGTTCACACGGCCCGGATTGTCCGGGATCGCGGCATAAAAACCGGACGTCTCCACCACCGATTTCAACGTCAAAGCCCCGCCTGCATTTTCAAAAAAGATCCGCGGTCCCTGAAACGGGCAGCTGTCCACATGGGCAAAACGGTCACGGATGGCCGCGATAAGGTCGGGATTGTCCTGGATCATGATAGGGCGCCTGTCGGTTGCAGTGTTCAAACGCTAGACTGCCCCACCGCGCAGAAGTTGCATAGCCCCGACATGCCAAGGTTCAGACCCGCCAAAATGAGAATGGGTCAGTGGCAAAAATTGGTCCGCCAAGGGCCAGCACCGCGAAACTGGCTCGGGTCGCATACGCATGTTTTTACCAAAAAAAAGGTGTAACGCCCAGCTTGGTTCGGGCGGGTAATGCGCCAGCCGCAGGCATTCAAGTTTGCCCTTCTGACGCAGTTGAAAACATGACACCCCAGCCGATTGTGGTCGCGGCGTCCTCACTCCTCGGGCAGTTTGAACTTAATCTCACCATTGGATTCCAGCGCGCGGATGTTGTTGATCATCTCCGTCATCGCATC
>JBCCAJ010000065.1:0-9933 GCA_039814845.1 Pseudomonadota bacterium
CCCAATCTTCACCCGCGCGCCGATCTTTACGCCTTCGCGCAGATACCCGTCCACACCAATGATCGCATCCGCGCCGACATAGCATTGCGGGCCAATAATAGTGCCCGCGCCGATCTTGGCACCGGCCTCAATAATGCTGAACGGGCCGACAGAGACATCCGCGCCCAGCTCCGCCTTGGGCGACACAAGCGCCTGAGGGTGGACGCCCTCGCCCCAGCCCTGCCCCGGATCCATCAACCTGGTCAGGCCCGACATGGCAAAGCGCGGACGGGGTGCCAGGATCGCGGCCTCCAACCCCAAGCTTTGCCAATCCGCCCCATCCCAAAGCACAGCCGCCCGGGCCGCCCCCTGCCCCAGCTTTTCGGCATATTCCGGCTTCATCGCCATAGCGAGGTCATCGCGCGTGGCATCCGCAGGCTCCGCCAATGCCGTCACGGTGAGAGAGGCATCCCCAACAGCGGTCATCGCCATCTGGGTGGCAATTTCTTGGATTGTATAGGCCATATGTGTCCCTAAATCTGTCGCGGCAGGTTTAGACGGGATGGGCGTGCGGTGAAAGCCCCCATTGAAACGGATCAGCGGCGCTCTGGCGCGGGATCAAGGTTTAACCTGCGGCGCCTTCGCCTGCCCCTCCATGGACCAGGCTAGGGCGCTCTGTCCATCTCACAAAAGAAAACGCCGCCCGAACCAGCCGGGCGGCGCGTGCAATTCAATGACCGATCAGATCACCGGTCGTTCCTGCTCCGGCTCGACACAGCGTTAAAGCTGCTGCGGCTGGCCGTCGACGTGGTGGCGCGGGTGTTCACCACCAGCCTTGGCTGATAGCTGGCCGCTGTTTCCGGCAGTGGCTGTGTCGCCACGGCGCGGGCACGGGACACATTTACCTGCACCGGATCGCCCGAAATCTCGGCCACTTCCAGCCCCGTGGTGCCCAGCGCGGGCGTTGTCACCCCGGCGCGCACCAGCGCGTTCCAGATCCGCGCATCGCGGCCATAAACGTCCGAGCGGTACTGCGCGCGTCCCTTACTGTCGGTAAACGCCGTCCGATAAATAATGTGCACCGGCACTGGGTTGACCAGATCGACGCGGGTTTCCTGACCCGTTTGCAGTTTCTCATGGAAGAAATCCACCGGGTTGTCTTCCTGTGCTGCCAGTAGCGCGTAACCAAAGTCGAACGGATCGGCCAAACGGATGCAGCCATGGGAATAGGCGCGACGCTCATGGGCAAACAGATGCTTTGACGGCGTGTCATGCAGGTAGATGTTGTACTTGTTGGGGAACATGTACTTCACCAGACCCAGCGCATTGCCCTGCGATGGCGGCTGTTTGAGGTCAAACGGAAATGTGGATCCGCTATAGGCGTTGAAGTTCACCTGGCTGCGCGGCACTTCCCGCCCTTGCCAGTCATAGAGCTTCAGATGGCCAGCCGCCCCCGGGTTGGCCTGCATCTGCGGCAGGTAAGTGCCAACAGTGATCGACCGCGGCACGTTCCAGGTTGGGTTGATCACCATGTGATCCATCTCATCGGAAAATTCCGGGCTGCGCCGGTCTGCCGTGTTGGCCCCGATGACGGATCGCGTTTCAAAGGTGATGTCGTCGTTGTCGATGATCCGCGCGCTGAAATCGGTGAGGTTCACAAGGATGTGGCGCTCGCCGCGATCTTTGTTGAGCCAGCGTTCCCGCTCCATCGCGACCATGACGGCCCGAAGGCGCGCCTCGGGCCCTTCGTTGATCTGGCGCATGGTGGCCTGATCGGCGGTGCCATCAGGTTCAAGCCCGTGGGCCGCCTGAAAGATCTGAACCGCAGACTGGATGTTGCGATCATAGGTCATGGTAGAGGAGCGTTCGAGATAACCCATCGCCACCAGACGGTTGCGCAACGCAACCACGGCACCGCCCGTTTGACCGGGCGATAATGCACCCGCTGGCACAGCCGGGCCCCACCCGTTGGACATGATCAGTTTCTCAAGCCGCAGCTTTTCCTTCATCAGCCGCGCATATTCACCGGTTTGCGGCGTGATGGTGCGGAAAAAGGCGCGCGGGCTGTCGCTTTCCATGATGCCCGCCAGATAGAAGGTCGCGCTGGAATAAACGCCATTGCGCTTGATCTCATCGCTGACCTCGCTGGGTTCCAACGCGCCAGACTGCATGTCGCGGGCCAATTGGATGAACGCTTTCGTCATGGCCAGTTCGGCCCGGGCGCGATCTTGCGGCGTGCGGATGTTTTCCAGCGCGCGCATCAGGCGATCGGTGTTGTGACGATCCTCCGGCAGGCCATGCATGCCCACGGTGGTCATTGCCGTGAACAACGCAGAGCGGCGCGCCTTGTCGGCATCCGATGTGCCCGTCCACACGCTTTCAAATTTCACAGACCGGTAGAAGGCCGCGATATCGCGATCACCTGCCGCCTCTTCGGCCACCGCCTGTTTGAACGCGGTGACTTGTGCCAGCGCGGGGTTACCAGCCAACAAGGCAAAGGCGCTGACCGCCATCACAAGGCCCGTGGCTTTAAGAGTGGATTTAAAATTCTTCACAGTTGGCAACATCTGTCCCGTTTCCCTGTTTGGAATGAATTTATGTATAAAAGCACTCAACGACACCACATCATGGGTGTCCAGTCACCTTTTGGTCATTTGCGCCCCCTGCGTCACTTCTGCATGGGCTGTAGTGGCCCGGCCACACATGGCAAAAAGGACTCACATTCGGCCGTTGCCTGGCTTTTTGCGCGGTTTTTCGCCCATTTGTTGCCTCTTAGGAAAGGTTTTTTAAACCAAGACTTGGTACAACGTGACAGGCATGTAATAAACCGTGCATCGCTTTGTGGGGAACCGGTTAGGCAGGTCGGTACAGAGCATCAAAAAATGTGGCAAGCGACGGGACGGGCGCAGTAAGGCATGACTGAACACAAGAAAAATAGCCTCTCAACGGGCATGAGCAGACGTGCGGTTCTCGGGGCATTTGCCGCCACCGCAGTGACCGCAGCACCAACATTCTCCAACGCAGCAGGGTTCCTTCGAGGCTCCGGCGACATTCGCCGCATTTCGATGCGGTCGGTTCGCACCGGTGAAAAGATCGACACGATTTACTGGATCGAAGGCGAGTACATTCGCGACGCGTTGAAAGAAGTGGCGTATTTCATGCGCGACTGGCGCACCGATGACGTGCACAAGATTGATTTGCGCACCATCGACATCATGGCCGCCTCTCACAACATGATGAGCACGGATGAACCCTACACCCTTCTGTCCGGATATCGCAGCCCCGCCACCAATGCGCTTCTGCGCAGCCGGTCGCGCGGCGTGGCCAAGAATTCCCGCCACCTGTTGGGTCAGGCCGCGGATCTGCAGCTGAAAACGCGCTCGGTAAGCCAGATGTTCCGCGCGGCCAAAGCCTGTCAGGGCGGCGGCGTCGGCCGGTATTCCCGCAGCAATTTCGTGCATATGGATTGTGGCCCGGTGCGCACCTGGGGCGGCTGAACTGGTACGCAGCCCGAACCAAAGACTTGAGAAATGACCCGCTTCGGCGGGTCTTTTTGCGCGTGGTGCTGGGCCATGGGCCTCCAGAGCGTTTCGGGGTGTCGTTGCATCGCCTGACACTGCCTGAATTCAGAGATGTCAACACGTTAAAGCCACCGACCTCAATCTGAGGCAAATCGCTTCAGTCAAAAGCCCCGCCTGATTGGCACAATCAGGCCGCGCCGGTCCGCCCCCACGGGGCGGCGCGTTCGCACCACCCCGCGGACCGGCTCGTGAACCAACTATAGGAAAGCCTCAGGTTTTGGGTCGGAGGCTTTAGAGCGTTTCGAGGAAAGGCGTGATTCAAGATTTTCTCGAAACATTTAACCACCTACCCCGCACTCAACTTCTGCATCCTGGCCTCCCGCAGACGCGCGAAATCATCGCCCGCGTGATAGGACGACCGCGTCAGCGGCGTGGCCGACACCATCAGGAAGCCTTTGCCAAAGGCCGCTTTTTCGTAGGATTTGAATTCGTCAGGATGCACGTACCGATCCACCGCGTGGTGTTTCGCCGTCGGCTGCAGATACTGACCGATGGTGAGGAAATCGATATCAGCGGCGCGCATGTCATCCATCACCTGCAACACCGATTGCCGATCCTCGCCCAAGCCCACCATGATGCCGGATTTGGTAAAGATCGTCGGGTCTTGCTCCTTCACCTGCTGCAACAGCCGCAAGGAATGGAAATAGCGCGCCCCGGGCCGCACCTCCGGATAAAGCCCCGGCACGGTTTCCAGGTTGTGATTGAACACATCCGGGCGCGCCTCGATCACCTTCTGCAAAGACCCTGGGTCGGATTTGAT
Organism: Pseudomonadota bacterium; assembly: GCA_039814845.1. Lineage (GTDB taxonomy): Bacteria > Pseudomonadota > Alphaproteobacteria > Rhodobacterales > Rhodobacteraceae > Roseovarius. Next base: position 4,321 of record JBCCAJ010000065.1, read on the forward strand.
GAAATCAGGCGTCAGAATTTCAATCGTCGTCTTGGGCGACCGATGCCGGATCGCGCGGATCGTCTGGGCGAAATGCTCCGCCCCGCCATCGTTGATGTCATCACGATCCACGGACGTGATCACCACGTGATTGAGCCCAAGCTTATCCACCGAATGGGCCACCCGGCCCGGTTCAAACTGATCCAGCGCCTCAGGCGGTTTACCGGTAGCAATGTTACAGAAGGTGCAAGCGCGGGTGCAGACCTCCCCCATGATCATCATGGTCGCATGCCCCTGAGACCAGCATTCCCCCACATTGGGACAAGCTGCCTCTTCGCAGACCGTCACAAGACGGTTTTCGCGCATAATCTTGCGGGTTTCATTATACCCTTCGCCACTGGGCGCGCGCACGCGAATCCAACTCGGCTTTTTCGGTTGCGCATTGTCCGGGCGATGCGCCTTTTCCGGATGGCGCTGTTCCGGGATTTTCAGATCTCGCACGTCATGTGTCCCTACGAACGAATTAGTCACCTTTATGGATCATAACCGACGTAGGTGGAGAGTGCCAGTTTCCCAAGACCCGCGGGGTCTTCCCCGATGCGGGTTGGGGCCAATGTTAATGAGTATCCACCGCCAAAAGGCGTGTTTCTCTGTGTAAACCGTTGAAGAAACGGCGGTTTTTCAGCCGACCAACGCCCCGTCATCGCCCAGCGCGGCGTAATGCCGCTTGAGCCGTTGCAGCGCGATGCGCAGCACGATCTTGCCGGAACGCGCCGACCATCCCATGCGCTTTTCCGTCAGAACCCCTCAAGACAGCAGCAACAGCGCAGAACCGCATCGCCCAGGCCCGGTCCCAAATCGCGCAGCGCGCCCACAAGGCGATCCTGCGCGCGCCCGGCCTGCGCGCCTTCAGGCGCGGCATCTTGCGCCCGGCTCAGGAACTGATCCCATGTTTCGTCCGCGCGGTGGGCCAGACCCGTCAGCACGAAATCCTCATGCATCCGCTCCCCCACGGCGACCAGATCCGGGGCCAGAAACAGGCTGCCGCCCTTGTCACGCCGCCGCGCAAGTAACGCAAGAGGCGTCTCCGAGGATTGAAAACGGGTCAGACGGCGGTCGGATGCGTCCTCCGCTGCATCCGGCGCGCGGTTGACGTTATGAACGAACCCCGATTGATCCTCATGAAAGCCCATGGATTGGCCCGTCGATTGCTCAACGGCGCGCATTTCCGACTGCGCCACCAGCTTGCCAAGGGCCGCCCGGCCCGCCCCGGTGATCCGGTACTTCAAAACCTTGCCCGGCACGTCACAGGCGATCCATCCTTTGAATGCCAGCGCTTCCGCCACGGACCGATCCAGCGTGGCCCGCCGCGTTGTGTCGCCCGCCGCCGTTTCCCGCACGATTACGGCTTTTTCCATATCCGCCACGACGGCCAACACAGTCGCGGGGTCCGCCAGATGCCCAAGCACCCGGCACGCTTCGCGCTTAAGTTGTTCTCCGGACAGGTCATCAGAGACATCATCGCGCGCCTGACCATCGTCCGTCTGCACCCGTTGCCCCCAGCGCTGCAGCAACAGATCAACCAACACATCTTCACGACGCGCCTCAATGCTGCGGACCTGCCGCAGGATCGTCGACGCATGCACGCCCGCATTCCGCGCAAGCGCGCGCAACGATGTGCCACCTTCCGTATGCGCCAGATAAGAATACGTTTCCTTGGGAACCCAAGGGGGTATACGAGCGGAAACGTCCTCTGGTGCCATTACGTCATACATGTACAGGCCCTCCAGCCTTTCTTCGTGTTCGTCCGCAGAACCCGTCATCCACAGACTTATCCACAGTGATTGCCAATTGTTACCGGATCGTTAACTATCCGCTGTTAGAGAAAGATTGTTGCCAAATCGTAAACGAAGATGGACAGCATCGAACGACGTCATTCCCAAGCGCAACACACGTTTAAGTTGTTTTACGCCTAGTCCATCACAAACACGCTGGAGGCGATAATGACTGATCTTTTGACCATGCTGGCCGGGCTAAAACGGCCTAAAACACCGATCCGGGCGGCGCGAATCGGGATGCGGGATTACCGGCGAGATGCGACGCTGCAGCGGCTTTTGGGGTTCAATCATCCAACGGATACGGCGCCAGTGGTTGTTGCCTTGATGGAAATCGAATCCGAGATGAACGAGAATCGCGAAGCCAACGCGACCACCTATTCGCCAATGCGTCACGTAGATGTCATGATCGCCTTGATGAGCGAGGCGGATCTGTTGCGCGCAGCCCGCGTGTAACGGGCCGCTCTTCGTTTCCTTACGGGCGCGCCGCGCTCGCTTTAGCCTTCAGGTAAAGGCATCTGGCATGGATGCCTTTTTTTCCGCCACATAGGCGTCAAGCGCTTCGCGGATGGCCGGATCCATTGCCGGTTCCTGATAGTTGGCCAGCATCTGCTTCATCTTCTCATTGGCCAGGGTCATGGAGTCCCGCCCGCCCTCTTCGGCCCAGGTTTCAAACGGCTTATAGTCCAGCACATTGGACCGCCAGAAGGCCGATTTAAAATTCGCCTGCGTGTGGGCACAGCCAAGGTAGTGCCCGCCCGGGCCCACCTCACGGATGGCATCCATCGCCTGGCCGTTTTCATCCGTTTCAACACCCTTCGCAAGATGGTGCAGCACGCCCAGCTGATCTGCATCGAGCACGAATTTCTCGAAGGACGACACGAGGCCCCCTTCCAGCCAGCCGCAGGAATGCAGCATAAAGTTCACGCCCGCCAAAAGACCCATATTGAGCGAATTCGACGTCTCATAGGCCGCTTGCGCATCGGGCAGTTTAGACCCGTTAAACGACCCCGCCGACCGGTAAGGCAGACCCAAACGCCGTGCCAATTGCCCCGCACCATAGGTGATATGCGACGCCTCGGGCGTGCCAAAGGTGGGCGCGCCGGAATTCATATCAATGGACGTCACAAACGCCCCCATGATCACCGGTGCGCCTTTGCGGCAAAGCTGTGAATAGGCAATACCCGCCAGCACTTCGGCCATCACCTGCGTCAGCGTGCCAGCCACGGAAACCGGCGCCATGGCCCCGCCCACGATAAAGGGCGACACGATCGCGGCCTGATTGTTCTTCGCATAGACCTCCAACGCGCCCATCATCACATCGTCAAATGTCATGGGCGAATTGATGTTGATGAGCGAGGTCATCACCGTGTTTTCCTGCACAAACGCCTTACCAAACAGGATCTCGCACATCTCTACCGAGTCCTGCGCGCGGGAGGGATCGGTGACTGACCCCATGAAAGGCTTGTCAGAATAGACCATATGCGCGCGCAGCATATCCAGATGGCGCTTGTTGACGGGGATATCTGTGGGTTCGCACACCGTGCCGCCCGAATGGTGCAGCCATTTGGACATGTAGCCCAGCTTCACGAACTTATCGAAATCTTCCATCGTCGCGTATCGACGCCCGCCATCCATATCGCGCACAAAGGGCGGGCCATAGACCGGCGCGAAGACGAGGTTGCGCCCACCAATTACCACGTTGCGCTCTGGGTTTCGGGCGTGTTGCGTGAACTGGGACGGCGCGGTCTTGATCAGCTCCCGCGCCAGTCCGCGAGGGATATGCACCCGCTCACCTTGCACATCGGCACCGGCGTCGCGCCAGCGGTCCAACGCGGCGGGATTGTCGATGAAGTTAACACCTACCTCTTCCAGGATGGTCTCGGCGTTGGTCTCAATGATATCCAGCGCTTCTTCATTGAGAATTTCGAAATTGGGGATGTTGCGCTCAATATACTTGGCGGTCTCAATCTTGACAGATGTCCGTTCCGCACGCCGGGCCGCCCCGCCGCCGCCACGACCTCGTTTGCGTGTCGCCCCATCCGCCATGACCGCTCTCCCCTAGATATGGAATCCCTGCGCTTGGCTGGGGTTCTACCGAGTCGCGCCCGGACGCTCCGGCGGGATTGCGGCGGTTGAGGCGGGAAAGCGACATTCTCACCCGCGAATCGCGACACCCCTGGGCGCGGGGCCGTCCCGATAGGAACACCGTGCAACACGCTCTGGCGCTGGCCTGCACATTCTGCAAAGGTTCATCTCATACCAATGCAGCGCGCTTTCCAGACCATGTTCCGCGACCTGACCACCCCTGCCGTCTCCATGGGCTTGCTGGCCGCCTTCGTGGGCTATGCCGCGTCCTTTGCCATTGTGCTTGCAGGGCTGAAATCGATGGGCGCGACCCCCGATCAGGCCGCAACCGGGCTCTTTTTCGCAACGCTTGGCATGGGCGTTTGCAGCATCTGGTTGCCCGCTGTGACCCGCGTTCCGGCTGCCGTGGCGTGGTCCACCCCGGGGGCTGCGTTCCTGGCTGCCGCCACCGCCCTGCCCCAGGGCTTTGCAGAGGCCGTGGGCGCGATGATCTGTTGTGCCGGGCTGATCCTTGTCACCGGGTTCGTACCAGCGCTTGGCGGCATCGTGGCGGCGATCCCCAAACCCATTGCCAACGGATTGCTGGCAGGAGTGCTCTTGAAACTGTGCTTTGCGCCCGCGCTTGCGCTTGGATCTGTGCCGCTTTTGGTGTTGCCTGTTCTGGTGGCGTGGCTCGTGGGCCTGACATGGAACCGTCTGGCCGCCATGCCCTGCGCGGTTGTGGCATTCGTTGTGGTGCTTGTCTTGGCCATCGACACGTCCGGTGCCGCGCCGCTGGCCCAACAATCGTGGATGCCCGCCCTGTCCCCGGTGGCGCCTGTCTTCACCTTGCAGTCCTTCTTTTCGGTGGCCCTACCGCTTTACCTTGTGACGATGGCCGGGCAGAATATTCCCGGCTTTGCGGTGCTGGAACTCAACCACTACCCGGTCGCGCGTCAGCCTCTGATCCGCAACACCGGCCTTGTCAGCCTGCTGATCGCACCGTTCGGGTCCATCCCCGTCAACATGTCCGCCATCACGGCAGCAATGATGGCAGGCGAGGATGCAGGGCGCGACCCGGCCACGCGCTATTGGGCGGCGATCACATCGGGTGTGGCATATGTCGCGCTGGCCTTCGCGGCGGCCCTCATCACAACTTTGGTCAGCCTTGCGCCGCTCGCGCTGGTCACCGCCGTGGCTGGGCTGGCCCTGATCCCTGCGCTGGTGGGATCCATCTCTGCCGCCTTCAGCGACCGCGACCAACTTGAGGCCCCCGCCCTGACCTTTCTGATTGCCGCCAGCGGCATGACTCTTTGGGGGGTCAGCGGCGCTTTCTGGGGCGTGGTGGCCGGTGCCCTGATCTGGATTGCGAAGACCGTGTTTACCGGCTCAACCGGGACATGAGCCACCAACAGAAACATGCGACACCCACGCCAACCTGACACGGCGGCTTGAAAGCGCATTTGCGACGCGGTAGAGCGCGTGCATGTCCAGTGATACCTCCCCCGCTCAGACCTCGCATGACCGCCTTCTTATCATCGATTTCGGCAGCCAGGTGACGCAGCTCATTGCGCGCCGGCTGCGCGAACTCAATGTCTACTGCGAAATCCATCCCTACCAACAGGTCACGGATGCATTCCTGACCGATTTCGCCCCCAAAGCCGTGATCTTCTCCGGCGGGCCTGACAGCGTGGTGCGCGACGGCAGCCCCCGCCCGCCCAAGTCGATCTTC
>JBCCAJ010000172.1:0-6066 GCA_039814845.1 Pseudomonadota bacterium
GAGGAAGAAGGCGTGGTGATCGACAATGTCCTGTTGGTCAAAGAAGGCATGCTGCAGGAGGCTGAGACGCGCGCACTTTTGTCCTCAGGCAGATACCCGTGCCGAAACGTGGACCAGAACATGGCCGACCTCACCGCCCAGGTCGCGGCAAACGCCACCGGTGTGGCCGAGTTGCAGAAGATCACGACGCAATTCGGCATCGACACAGTGCACGCCTATATGGGCCACGTACAGGACAATGCCGAAGAAAGCGTGCGGCGCGTGTTGGATGTGCTGAAAGACGGCGCGTTCAGTTACCCGATGGATGATGGCGCGACGATTGAGGTGGCGATACGCGTGGATCGCGTCGCCCGCGCCGCCACGATTGATTTCACGGGTACCTCACCCCAAAGCGCGCTGAACTACAATGCCCCACTGGCGATCTGCCGGGCGGTGGTGCTTTACGTGTTCCGCACACTGGTGGGCCGTGACATCCCGATGAATGAAGGGTGTCTCAAACCGATCAAACTGATCGTGCCGGACGCATCGATGATCAATCCCGTTGCTCCGGCCGCCGTCATTTCGGGCAATACCGAGGTAAGCCAATCCATCGCCGACGCGCTCTATGGTGCGCTTGGGGTCATCGCGGGCAGTCAGGGGACGATGAACAACTTCGTCTGTGGCAACGACACCCATCAGAACTATGAAACGATCTGCGGCGGCACCGGCGCAGGCGAAGGGTTCCACGGCACGAGCGCGGTGCACAGTCACATGACGAACACGCGCATGACCGACCCGGAGGTTCTTGAAACCCGGTTCCCGGTGCGGGTGGATGAGTTTTCTATTCGAGAGGAATCTGGTGGGGCCGGGGCCTATGAGGGTGGCAATGGCATCACCCGCCGCTTGGCCTTCAATGAGGCGATGACCGTGACCACGCTGACTTCGCACAGGATCGTCGCGCCGCACGGGGCGCAAGGTGGCGCGCCGGGGGCCACCGGTGAAAACACGGTGGAGCGCGCAGACGGGACGGTCCATATACTGCAGGGCAATGACCATGTTGAGCTTCAACCCGGCGATGCGTTCATCATGAAAACCCCGGGCGGCGGTGGGTTTGGCAAACCTGTTCCGAAAGCACCGAAAAAGTGATCTCAATCGCGCGCAGACGGTATTGGAGACCTTCGGCCCACTGCGATCAAAATTTTTCGCTTCCCATTACGCCTTCGAATGACGCCTGGTGCAGGTGGTGCACCGGCGCGGGCTTCATCCTTCGGTGTTGGCATCTCCACTGGTCCGCCCTGCTTCTTACGGGTCGAAAAACCGTCCTTGAGATGCACGGCGTCAAAGCCCATGTCCTGCAGCGTCAACGCAGTCAGGGCAGATCGCCATCCGCTGGCGCAGTGGAAGGCGTATGTTTTGCCCTGTTGGCCGAACACTTCTTTGAAGTATTGGCTTTCAGGGTCCACCCAGAATTCAATCATCCCGCGTGGGGCATACACGCTGCCTGGTATACATCCGGTGCGCTGACGTTCGCGGATGTCGCGGATATCCACGATGACCACGTTTGGGTTTTCCACCATTGCGATCAGGTCGACGGTTTCAATCCCTTCAATCCGATCTCGCGTAGCGGCGACCATATTGGCGGCTGTTGTCTTTAGTATGGGCATTTTGTGATCACCCATCGTTCCGAAATATGGGGCAAATTTGCACGAAGTTGACACGGGCCCAAAAGGGCCGCAACGTCGATCTGTAGCAAGGTGCGGGTTTCTCAACATGGATCGTGCAAAGCCAATTTCCCTTTGGGACACAACAGCCGAAGAGGTCGAAACCGCAACTGTTTCGATCCCAGAAGGCCTTGTGGATGTGGCTATTGTGGGCGGCGGATATACTGGCCTTTCGACCGCACTGCATTGTGCTCAAAAAGGGCTGTCGGCCCATGTGCTGGAAGCCAATCATGTGGGCTTTGGCGGGTCCGGCCGGAATGCGGGGCTCGTGAATGCCGCTGTCTGGCACCCGCCTGCTAAAGTGCGCGAAACCCTGGGGCCGATCTTCGGAGAACGGTTCTTGCGCCGGTTCAGCGACGGACCGGCGGTGGTGTTTGACCTGATTGAAAAGCACCAGATCCGATGTGAAGCCACAAGGACTGGCACCATTCACGCGGCCCATGGGCCAGACGGGCTGACCGATCTCAAGGCGCGGCACGCAGAATGGCAGCGCATGGGGGAGCCGGTGGAATTGCTGGATGCCGAAGCGGTGTCCCAGTTGACCGGCACAAAGGCCTTCCATGGTGGCTTGCTGGATCACCGGGCAGGCACGATCAATCCGATGGGATATTGTCGTGGCCTGGCGCGCATTGCGTCTGCGGCGGGCGCGACCATCACAACAGGTGCCAAGGTGACTAAGTTGGACCGGGAGGGCGACGAATGGCGCGTGACGTCCTCGCAAGGCACGCTGCGCGCGAAGGCCGTGGTGCTGGGAACGAATGCTTATACTGATGAGCTGTGGCCCGATCTCAAAAACGTCTTCACGAAAATCCACTATCTGCAACTGGCCACGCCGCCAATGGGCGAGGATGCGGCCCATATCCTGCCGGGGCGGCAAGGGGTTTGGGACACCGGGAAAATCATGTTCAGCGTCCGCCGTGATGCCAAGGACCGGTTGCTTGTGGGCACGATGGGCCGGGTGATCGGCACGAAGGACAATGGGTTGAGCCGGCGGTGGGCCACCAAGCGCATTCACTCGATCTTTCCCGAATTGGGCTCGGTGGTGTTCGAAGAAGCCTGGCACGGTCAGATTGCGTTGACGCCTGATCATATGCCCCGCGTGCATCAACTGGCGCCGGGGCTTTGGACAGCGATTGGCTATAACGGGCGCGGGATTATCACGGGCACGTTGTTTGGGATTGCGATTTCTGATCTGTTGACCGGCATGGACCCCGCCGATCTTCCTTTGCCGATGACGGAAATGTCCATTGCGCCCCGCGCCAACATGGCGTCGAGGTTCTACGACCTGGCCTTCACGGCCAACCAGTTCTGGAAGGCCCTGAGATGACCGTCCGGCTTGGCGTCGACATTGGGGGAACCTTCACTGATGTTGCATTGAAACATGAGGGCGGGTTGGTCACGACCAAGGTGTTGACCGATTACGATGCGCCAGAGGCCGCCATTCTGCGTGGCATTCAAACCGTTTGCGCGGACGGCGATATTGTGCTCGACCAAATCACGCAGATTATCCATGGTACCACGTTGGTGACAAATTCACTGATCCAACGGCGCGGGGCCAAGACGGCGTTCATCACCACCGAAGGGTTTCGTGATGTCATAGAAATGCGGTCTGAGAACCGGTTTGAGCAGTATGATCTGAACCTCGTCCTGCCCGAACCTCTGGTCATGCGCGAGGATCGCCTGACCGCCCATGAACGCGTGGCCGCGACGGGCGACGTGCTGTTAGCGCTTGAAGATGACGACATCGCGCGGCTGGTGGAGGTGGTGCGAGCGCGTGATTATGGCTCCGTCGCGATCGGCTTCCTGCATGCCTATGCCAACCCCGTCCACGAACAGCGTATGGCGGCGGCGCTAAGGGTCGCGATGCCGGATTTGTCGATTTCGCTGTCCTCTGTCGTGTCGCCCCAAATGCGGGAACTGCCGCGCTTTAACACGGTGATCGCCAACGCCTATGTGCAACCCCAGGTCGCCGATTACCTGACGCGTCTTGTCACGCGCTTAAAAGATACTGGCATCGGCGCGCCACTGTTCCTTCTGCATTCGGGCGGCGGGTTGATCAGCGTTGAGACAGCCATCGAACAACCTGTCCGCCTGCTGGAATCCGGTCCCGCCGGTGGGGCAATTTTCGCGGCTGGATACGCCCGTGCCCATGGCATCGACAAGGCGCTGAGTTTCGATATGGGTGGCACCACCGCGAAGATCTGTATGATAGAGGGCGGCGCGCCGAAATCGGCCAATTCTTTTGAAATTGCACGGACCTATCGTTTCAAAAAAGGGTCCGGCATGACAGTGTCGACCCCGGTGGTGGAGATGGTGGAGATTGGCGCGGGCGGTGGCTCTATCGCCTCGGTCGATGCCATGGGGCGCATTCAGGTGGGGCCGAAATCTGCGGGCTCTGAACCTGGGCCTGCTTGTTACAAACGCGGGGGAAAGGATCCCACCGTGACCGATGCCAATCTGATCCTCGGGCGGCTGGATCCCAAAGGCTTTGCGGGCGGGAAAATCCCGCTTGATCCGGGGCTGTCGCGGCAGGCGGTGGATGGCGCGTTGGCCAATGGCTTGGATGTCTCAATCACCGATGCGGCTTTTGGCGTCACGGAAATGGTCGATGAAAACATGGCCAATGCGGCGCGCGTGCACACGGTGGAACATGGCCGCGATATTGAACATTTCACCATGATTGCCTTCGGTGGCGGCGCACCGCTTCATGCCAGTCGCTTATGCGAAAAGCTGGGCGTCGACCGGCTGATCATTCCGCCCGGCGCGGGTGTGGGATCTGCCATCGGCTTTCTGCGTGCGCCGTTTAGTTATGAGGCCACGCGCGGGTTTTACCTGCGCCTGGATGCGTTCGATGCCAGTGCGGTCAATGCGATGTTGGAGGAATTGGATGGAGAAGCCTCCCGTTTCGTGGAGGCGGGCGCGGGCGCGGCAGAGGTGGGTCACAATCTGACGGTCTTCATGCGTTATGCAGGGCAGGGGTGGGAAATCCCCGTGCTGCCGGGCAAGGCAAGATTTGAAGAAAGCGACGCCGCGCTGTTGCACGCCAAGTTCGAACAGGCCTACCGCACGCTTTTCGGACGCACCATTGACGGGCTGGCCGTTGAGATCACGAACTGGGCCCTGAACGTCGCCACACAAGTCGCAGAGGTGGGCCGGGTTGCGCCGCCGAAGGACATAACGACTATCGACAGTCCGGCGACGCGTCAGACCTTTGACGCCAAGCGGCGCGAAACCATGACCGCCACGGAAATGCGCCGGGCCGATATGGCGGCAGGTACCACGCTCATTGGGCCTGCGGTCATCACTGAGGATGAAACATCGACCATCATCACCGCGTCATTCGCGGCCACAATGCAAACCGATGGTGCGATTTTGATCACGCGGAAAGGGGCAGACGCATGACACTTACTGCCATCGACTATCAGATCATGTGGAACCGCCTGATTGCAGTGGTGGAGGAACAGGCGACCACGCTCATTCGCACGGCGTTCTCCACCTCTGTCCGGGAAGCGGGAGATCTCTCTGCAGGCCTCTTTGACCGATCCGCGCGGATGATTGCGCAGGCGGTCACTGGCACGCCGGGGCACGTCAACGCCATGGCCGAAAGTGTCGGTCATTTTGCGCGGGAAATCGGCGCAGAGAATATCTGTGAAGGCGATGTCTACATCACAAATGACCCGTGGAAGGGCACGGGGCACTTGCATGATATCACCATGGTGACACCGGTCTTTCGCGCGGGCGCACATATCGGGTTTTTCGCCTGCACGGCCCATGTGGTCGATATTGGCGGGCGCGGGTTTGGGCCTGACGCGGGCGAAGTGTTTGAAGAGGGGTCGTTGATCCCGATCTCCAAATTCGCGGACTGCGGTGTGGTGAACGCGTTTATGCTCCAAATCATCCGCGAAAACGTGCGCACGCCGGATCAGACAGTGGGCGACATATACTCATTGGCGGCATGCAACGACGCAGGCAACCGGCGCTTGCAGGCGATGCTGGATGAATTTGATTTACCCGATATTGATGGGCTGTCGGATTTCATCATTGACGCCAGCATTCGCGCCACGCGGGCCGCGATTGCGCAGGTGCCAGATGGGGTGTTCGACAATGACATGCAGGTCGATGGCTACGACGCGCCAGTGCATATGCAGCTGCGCCTGACGATTGATGGCGAAGACCTGACCGCCGATTTCGCGGGAACGTCTGGCATGAGCGCCTTTGGCGTCAACGTGCCAGAGGTCTATACCCGTGCCTATGCCTGCTACGGGCTCAAATGCGCGATTGCACCGGAGGTGCCCAACAACACCGGATCCCTGGATCAATTCCGCATCACGGCGCCAGAAGGCTGCATTCTGGCTGCGCGCCGCCC
>JBCCAJ010000416.1:0-2997 GCA_039814845.1 Pseudomonadota bacterium
AAGGGCGGGACAGAAAAGAACGGCACCACCAAAGGCTCATCTTGCGCCTGAACGGGACACGCCCACACAAGCGCCAGCAACATAAGGCGCACAAGGCGCTGTGCCATGAGGTCAAGGGTCAACATGGGTCTAAGACAAAAGGTCCAATCCGGAACAGTTCTACCCTAGGAAGATCAGTTCGAAAAATCCACCCCTTAAAGAATGGCGCGGCCTGCAGGGTTTTCGGATCGAAACGCCCTCAATCCCGCCGGATCAACCCCGTTATCGCCGCCGCCCCAACGGCCGTGACCAACCATCCCATCCCGGTCAAAATCCACCTGAGCACCCACAGAATTTTCCCCCACGGCCCTCGATTGGTAGACGGCGCCCAAGCCGCCTCCTGCCCGATGGCCACAATCGGGATCACGACATCAATGGCATAGGCAACCGGGCTGAACGTTTCGTAGTCTCGGCCCTTGCCCGTCTCGGATGACCACTCGTAAGCCGGATTCGCGCTCTCCCCTTCCGCCAGTTCCTGCCACTCTGGCGTCGATAGGATCACATCAGAATTCGGCGCAAAATCCCCCTTTTGATAGGCTTGATGCGCCACGAACGAGCCAACGGCGATCAGAATAAACAACGCCCACAAGGACCTGCCGGGGCGATAGCCATACCCCACCAAAATCCGAAAGCCCCAGTCTTTGAGCCAGGCAAAAACAATTTTATCATCCGTCGCAAACCGCTTGCGCAGGTTCTCTCGCTCAAACTTGCGCAGCCGCTTTTCCTTTTCGATCAGAACGGTTAACCGCTGCTCATTGTACCCCATCCGCTTGAGCACCCACGCCAGCTGCTCATAGGGCTGAGGGCTAAAACTGCCATCATAGGCGCAGGCTTTGTCCAACCACTCCAACCGAGAGGCCGCATCCATAGGCCCATGGATCGTGTCGTACCGAAACCCATCCAAATAGGCCCGGTCCACCAAGCCCCAACTCGCCGCATCATCCGTCAAAACACGCGCCTTCGCGCCAGAGAGCAAAAGATGGCCATCAAATCGCGTCACACCACGCCAGAAAAACAACCCAATCTCGGCACCTTGGGCGTCAAGCGCATTGCCCCCTTCATTCTCAAAACGACCCTCTGTGCAGGCAAGCTGACCGCCGATCACCGCACCGGAAAGACTGACCTCTCCTTTCGACACAAAACCGCCGCGCAGAAACACAGCGTCTTTCACCTCAGCACCTTGGGCGTTAAGCGCATAGCCCTCTTCATTCTCAAAACGACCCTCTGTGCAGGCAAGCTGACCGCCGATCACCGCACCGGAAAGACTGACCTGTCCTTTCGACACAAAACCGCCGCGCAGAAGCACAGCGCCTTTCACCTCGGCACTATGAGCATTAAGCGCATAGCCCCCTTCATTCTCAAAACGACCCTCTGTGCAGGCAAGCTGACCGCCGATCACCGCACCGGAAAGACGAACCTCTCCTTTCGACACAAAACCGCCGCGCAGAAATACATCGCCTTTTACTTCGGCACCTTGGGCGTTCAGACCGGCGCAGCGGCTACCCCCCAAGTCTAACAGTTCCAACCTCGCATTCAGGGCGTCAATAATCCGGTCGAAATGGCAATTGATCATCCCTGTCACACCAACGGCGCGGATCAGGCGCAAATCGAGCGCGCCTTTGATGAAGGCACCATACACGTCGACACCCCATTCATGGGCGAGATAATCCTTACACCCTCCAATGATCAGGTATCGCAACAGGTCCGCGCCGATCTGATTGGCATCCGTGGGCGTCGTGGGGCGATCGCCATCACCGACAGTACACGTTTCCCCCGCAAGGCAGGCCTCAACCAATCGCCGCTCTGCCGCCGTGCAATTCCCCGACTTCTCGGCCTCAAGCCAATCAGCCCAAGTCCGGATATTGCGCGTGCCTGTGTCGTCTGTGCCCATTGTCCCTCCACTTAATGCATTTAAGTGTCCGAGGCGGTGGGTTTCAACAAGAGGTTGAGCAACACGCCCCGTCCGGCCATGCCTAAAAATGCCGCGATGCAGCGAATTGACGCGTCATATTATTCCGGGTATCACTCCGCTGACGTAAGAAAATTGCGCATATCGATTCACGAGGCCGCTATGACCGAAGTACAAAAAGACCGTCAGTCTGATCGTCCGTGGCTGATCCGCACCTATGCGGGGCATTCCACGGCCAAGGCCTCGAACGCGCTCTACCGCAACAATCTCGCCAAGGGGCAGACGGGCCTGTCGGTGGCCTTCGATCTGCCCACCCAGACGGGCTATGACAGCGATCATGTGCTGGCACGCGGGGAAGTGGGCAAGGTCGGCGTGCCGGTCTGCCATCTGGGCGATATGCGCACGCTGTTCGATGAGATCCCGCTGGAGCAGATGAACACCTCCATGACGATCAACGCGACAGCACCCTGGCTGCTCGCGCTCTATATCGCCGTGGCCGAAGAACAAGGCGCAGATGTCACGAAACTGACCGGCACGGTGCAGAATGATCTAATCAAGGAATACCTCAGCCGCGGCACCTATATTTGCCCGCCCAAGCCGTCGCTGAAGATGATCGGGGATGTGGCCGAATATTGCTACACAAACGTGCCCAAATGGAACCCGATGAACGTGTGTTCCTATCACCTGCAAGAGGCCGGTGCGACGCCCGAACAGGAACTGGCCTTCGCGCTCGCGACCGCCATCGCCGTGCTGGATGAACTCAAGCCCCGCGTCCCGGCGGAAGACTTCCCAGCGCTGGCTGGCCGCATCTCCTTCTTCGTCAACGCGGGCATCCGCTTCGTGACCGAGATGTGCAAAATGCGCGCCTTCGTCGACCTGTGGGATGAAATTCTCGAAACCCGCTACGGCGTCGACAACCCCAAATTCCGCCGCTTCCGTTACGGCGTGCAGGTGAACTCGCTCGGGCTGACAGAACAGCAACCTGAAAACAACGTCTACCGTATCCTCATTGAGATGCTGGCCGTGACGCTGTCGAAGAAAGCCCGCGC
>JBCCAJ010000029.1:0-12290 GCA_039814845.1 Pseudomonadota bacterium
CCCTCTTCCCCCCCCCCCCGCTGTCCGGAGCGCGCGCCCTGGCTGGGGCGGGACCGGTTTGCCCGTGGTCCGGTGCGGTTCCGCGTACCCGCCGCCTCCCACGTGTCGCCCGATTGGGCGATGGACGGGGATTAAAGCCGTTGTTTGATGAATGCAAGCCTGTTGGCCGGAAAACGCGACAAAACGACGAGGCCGTCACGATCCGCGGATGCGCCCGGCCAAGGCGGTCAACAGGGCGCGCCACAAGGGCTGGTCTTCCCGCGCCGCCTCATAAGGATCTGCATATCGACGCCCCGGCGAGCCGTCATGCGGCGAAATTTCCGGCGTGCGTCGATCTGCGGGGTCACTGGGTCTCATTACACTCGTCCTTTAATCATCACTCTTACTCATCGGGGTCTGGTCAAATTTATGCGCCATCGGTGCGTACCTGTCGCACCGATGGCTTTGGCGAAATATGCCCGATACCTCTTAAAACACGAGGACTGGGTAGGCGCATTGACAGCGCACGACCATACGACAACTGTAGTAAACTGAACCGATAGATACCTGTTTTCAGCGCGTTAGCTGCGCCAGGCGATCCACATGCAGATCTTCATGGGTTACATGCAAAAACCCGCCGCCATCTGCGATCTCTTCCAGTGTGATCTTATCGGGGAAGGCCGTCGCGAACCGGCGCAGCCCTTCGATGCTGTTGGTCTTGTCCTGCTGCCCATGGATGATCCAGATGGGCACCGGGCAAGCGTTTGCCTCGTCGAACCAATCGGAATTGACCTCTTCGGCGTCGCGCACCACCGCTTTGGTGAACCCCTGCCGGATGGCAGATTTGAACCCTTCATCTATCGCGTCAATCGTATCGGGCACCAATAGTTTTTCCGCGATCGCGGGCTCTGATCGCACCTGAAACTTCGCCATCTTCCGTGTGCCGAGGATCGCCCAGGCCCGCAGGCTGGATTGTGTGACCAGTTTCTTCATCGCCGGAGAGATCATGGACGCGTTGCCCATGGCCGAAATGGCGTTGGGCGTCTCCTTCGCCTCCGATTTGGTGCGGAAGCGCGCGGGCGGGATGGTGATCCAAGTCTGAATGCGTGTCATCCGGTCCGGCATTTTCGCGGCCAGCCGCGCCGTCATCAGCAGGTTTGAGGCAAAACAGACAAAGGGCGTGGCCTTGATGCCCAGCTGATCCATGACGGCGGCCACGTCCTCAGACAGACAGTCAATGCGGTCCTTGCCCTGCGGCTCCGGGTCCGTATGGCCAAGCCCGGGTGGCGAAATTGAGTAGATGCAGAACCCCGCCTCTTTGAATTTCTTGGTGCGCTGCGGCGGAAATTTCTGAGGGCCGATGCCCGAGAGCATAAAGATAGGTGCGCCCGCGGGGTCGCCGGACACGATCACCTCAACCGACCGCCCCCCGGGGCGCAGCATGTGCAATTCCCGCCGATGGGGGTGTTTGGCTGCATTGGCGACCTTGGGCACGAAGCTTTGGAACATCGCACCGGCGACGACTTCGCGCACCAGATCAACCTGAGATGACATTCCGCATTTGCCCAGCGCCGCGTAAAACTGCGTCCGCACCGTCCGGTAAGACCGCCCCCTGATCTCTGTAATCTGTTCCAGCGAATTGCCCAGAATAAACAGCTCAAGGATTTCCTGCTCCGCCTGCGACAGGTTATAGGCCCGCGCCAGAAAGCGGCTGATCGCCTCGTCCCAGCCAATGTCTATAAAAAACACCAGTGCGGACCGCTGATCAAAACCAGGATCGTGATGGGGCACGATGGCCAGCAAGATGGGTCGTTCCACATCCTTGTAATAGGCGCGGCAGAAAAAGGTTTGATGGCCATCTTGCTCTGACGCGATGCTTTGGGCGACCCGTTGTGAGATGGTGATCGCGTCTTGCGCCTCCAACCCGCAGCGGTCGATGTGGTCAGAAACATCCAGATCAAAGGCAATATGCGCCGGGCGATTGAGCGCCATGATGAGACCCAGATCAGACACGACCAGACAGGGCTGAGGATACCCTTCGGCACAGTCTTTGAGGGTCTCAAACACCGTGTTCTTGTTCAGGCTGTCTTGCAGTTCAAGGAGAGTTCTCTGCTGTGTGCCGCCATAATCTTTGCTTGATGCGAATGGCGCAACGGCACTGAAACTTTCCAGGAAACTGTCATATTGCATGGGATCCAAAAGCCGATCCCGAATGGTCTTCGCTTGCACGTTTTACCCTTCCACTCAATCAATGCCTCAAAATTGCCCGCCCTTTCGAAACTCGAAGGCAGCCTATTATTATGCAATTGAGTGTAACGATCCCCTGCCCCCTGTAAAGCACGCGAGCAAACTTCAAAGGTACAGAACAGGCGCAGACTTGGTCGACACTGTCAGTATGCACCTGTGATTTTCTTAACACTTTCCAGTGTGTCGAATTCTTCAATTCTACCCAGCCTCTGTATAACGTGGTCACGCTTGGGCGTTGAATACACTAAACCAACCCATCTAGGGTTAGAGACGCTTTGCCGGGCGTGATGTCTGACGGCGTTTTTCCAAACATTCCGCAATGACCGCGGGTCTTGGACAACTGCCAAATGGTACATCAAAGACCATGTCGCACGAGAAAACTGCAACCCGACGTCATTCTTTTGGGGGCGCAACAAACCGCAAGAAATTCGCTCGAGACCCGCTCTCACACCTTCTGAAATCTCAATCTCTACACGTGCAAGGATTCGATTGCATTCGAAGTAGTCACCATCCTCGCCGACTTCATAGGCCTTATCCCGTGCGACCTCGTAAAGATGAGCGGCCAACTTAGCATCACTGGTTAGTGCGGTATATGCAGCAGCATCCAAACCGCTTATTGAAAAATCGCTATACTCTACCGTGTCCCTCTCGGCTGGAAATCCTTGTGCTTGCGCAAAGTCGCGGCAATGTGCCCATAAAACGGTAAGACGCTCCTTGAGATCCTTGTGTCCGTCACCGACGAACATACTCGCAACGTCTTTTCCTGGCACGCTTACGAAGAGATCCAACGCCTCCTTGGCGTCAAAGTGAACATCCTCTATGTGAACTCCGCTCTCTGCCATAGAGGCCAGCGCCCAAGACAGTAACACCTTGTTTTCGTGTGTTTAGGGGAGAGACCTGATTTCGTCCAACAGTGAGATGGAACTTGGGTTTTCCTCAATCTTTTCAAAAAAAACCAAATGCGTTTCGGACAGCGCCTTTACGTTGAAAATGACACTCCACAGTTTTAAAAATCTGCGAAAATCGCTTTTCAAGGCGTTTGCCTCCAAAATTCTTTTTGGAACTGTCCGACGGGCCAAAACAAAAGGCCCGCTTGACCTAGCAAATCGTCAAAGCGCGTATCCGGCCACAGGCGAGGCGCGCCCGAAGGAGAGCGATGAGCCGCTCCGAAAATAGTCAGCTTTGCTTGGTGACCTGTGTGTATTCCAGTTCCACCGGCGTTTCGCGGCCGAAGATTGAAACCGTCACCTTCAGGCGCTGGTTGTCTTCGTCCACTTCCTCGACCATGCCGTCGAAATCCTCGAACGGGCCATCGTTGACCTTGACCTTCTCGCCCACATCGAAGCTGATCAGAAGCTTGGGTGCCTCTTCGCCTTCCTGCACGCGGTTTAGGATGGTGTTCACCTCCGCATCGCGCATAGGCATCGGGCGGCCTTGCGGGCCAAGAAAACCGGTGACTTTGTTGATTGAATTGATCAGGTGGTAGCCTTGATCGGACATTTCCATATGCACCAGAACATAGCCCGGCATGAAGCGACGTTCAGCGGTCACTTTCTTGCCGCGGCGTACTTCGATCACTTCTTCGGTGGGCACCAGAACTTCGTCAATTTCGTCCTCAAGGCCCTGATCGGTCACGGATTGCCTGATCTGTTCGGCAATCTTCTTTTCGAAGTTCGAAAGCACACTGACCGAATACCACCGCTTTGCCATCGTCCAACCCAGTTCCTTGCTGATCTGGCCAAGCCCTGCGGGCCCGCCAGAAATTTGAATCCAAGTCCCAGACAAAAAACGGGCGCGCCACTTATTCGGTGCGCGCCATGTCTTGGGATTTAAACCAACTATCGCTGATCGGGGGTGAAATCAAGGCGATTTCTGCAAGGCTTGTGTCAGCCAAAAACACCCAGCACGGCCTGCAATCCGCCGCGAATAAGCAAATCCACCAAAGCAAAGAAAATCGCCGTGAGCGTTGCCATGATGAAGACCATGATCGTGGTCAGCATCACTTCGCGACGCGTGGGCCAGACAACTTTGCTGACCTCGGTGCGGACCTGTTGGATGAATTGAAGCGGGTTTGCCATGGATGAATTGCTCGTGCGTTGTCTGCCTTTGGGTCGAGATACGCGCAGCGCCACGCAAATTCAAGCCAGATCACGCGAAACGCCGCCCCGGTCTGAGGCGGCGTTGCTTAAAATCTTCGGACGTTCAGCGCTTGGGCGCAACAGGTTTGGAGAAATCCGGCATGGCAAGACGATCCGCCAACCCGCCGGGTAGGTGATCGAGCACTTGCTCAATCACGCCCGCTGTCGCGTCGGCTGCCACGCGCACCCGCTCGGCCCGCTCCGGTGAGCGCTGCGCATAACGCGCCCAGCGCTTGTGCAGCCTACGGGCCACAAACGGCACATTCAGTAACAGCATCGTCACGACAAACATGCTAATGGCCAGAAGCAGCAGGCCGATCGCTTGCAAAGGCCAAAAGACGCACATCGCCCCAGTGACCACCAGACCCACGAATAAACCGACACGGCCCGCCACAGCGCCCACCGCCTCTTGCGCCATCTCACGGCGCGGATCGGTTTTCGGCTGCTCTTTGAGCGTCGGAAACGCATCCTTGAGCACTTGGTTCACAAGCGTCTCTTCGCACAGCTCAATCGGTGTGCCTGCGTTGGGCCGGGTGGGCTTGACCTCGGGTGTCTCAGTTTTTTCCGCTGGTACAACAGGCTCTGCCGCGCGGAACAGTGGATGGGCCGTCGCGGGTTTAGATACAGGTCGCGAAATGGGCCGCGACACCGGTTTGAACGCCTGCCGCTGCGGCGTGCCCTGATCTGACGCGCGTTCGTCTTTGGGCGTCGGCAACGGAAGGGTCCCTTCCATCAGCTGACTGACAAGATCATCAGCATCGCTTTTGGCAAGCTCGATATCCTCCGCGCTGGCGGGGATGGATTGCAATTCGAGCCCATCATGGGGCAGGTGCGGGTTCGTTTTTCCCGGCACATAGTGATTAAACGACATAGCAGCCTCACAAACGCGTTAAAGCGCGGGTCCCGAAACCACGGAACGTTACAAAAAACCCCCAACAATCGGGCAGCAGTCCCCGATCCAATGATGGCAATTAGGGGGCCGATTGTGGCAAGAATGAGGCATCCCCAAATTTCACCATTTTTTTCAATGTTTTATGCGCTGGTTGTCCGCGCCAGATTAACAATTGAGTAAAATTTTCTGAATTGTTGATAGATCGACGTTCATCGAACGCGGCATGGCCGCCACGGATGGCGCGATTCTCATAAAAACGATGCTTCACGGGCTCAAACAAGCCACTTTTGGGCACCCAAAGTGGTGCAGATCAAGCGTAAGTTGCGCTCAGAAAAAGGGTCGACTTCCATTGCCAACCAACGCGCAAGAGCCGCCTCAACCGCCGCGAGATTGCATCCAATCTTGCACGGACCGGAACTCTTCCAGACCGTAACCCAAAATCTTCTTTTGCCCTTCACTGAAAGCAACATCCTGACCTAGCGCAGACGGGATATGCAGCTGCTGACGAAACATTGGGATCGTGTACACATGATTGATCGCGCGCCGGTCGGCGGGAGAGGCATTCTTGCCCCCCGCATGATACATCATGCAATCGAGGACAATGAACGTCCCGCGTTTGACCGTGACCTGCTTTTCCGTCATTTCGACCAGCTGGTCCTGTGGAAACTCTTCGCGGTGATGGGATGCGGGGATGACGCGGGTTGCCCCATTGGTCAGCGTGAAGTCATCCAACGCAAACAAGGCATTGATGGCCAAAGGCCGGGACGAAGTGAAATGCTGGTAGGGCAAATCGCGGTGATACTTCGATTGGTGATATTCGCTGTTATTTGCGCGGTTGATCAGACCGTTCACCTGATTGAGGATGTAGTAATTGCCCAAAAGCCGGTCCAGCAAAGCATGCAAGGCGGGGTTGAATACAATATCCCAAAAGGCCGGTTCGCTTTGGGGCAACAGACGCACAGTGTCCCCTTCGTTCAGCGAATCAAGGTCCGTGCCCTGTTCCGCGGCAGCGGCCGTGTACCTTGCGGCCGCCCCGTCAAAGAGGTTTGAAAAGCGATCCAACTCAGCATCAGAAAGGCCCGCATCGACCGTGGTGTAGCCCAGAAGCCGGATTTGTTCTTCCTGTATAGCCAGATCGCTGTCACCGGCGGCCTGCATGGTCACCCCGTAGGATTGTATCTGTGTCATTCAACGGCCTCGCGGGTTACAAAAAAGTGGGGTGAAACACATCGGGGCATCTGTCGCGAAATCGAGCCTCGACGGCGGTCCGGCTGCGTTCGTTCACGGCAGCCAGCAAAGCTACGGGCTTTAACCGCAAAAACGCGTCCGTGGTCAACACTCTCTTACCAGCGTAATCCGGCATTTGCGGATCATCGGCGACAAAGCACTCGGCTCCAGCAACAAGACCCGGCGCATAGGCCGTCAGAAGATCGGCATACTCCCCCACCCCGAATATGGCATAGGGTTGGCCGTTTAGCCGGGCGCCCACGGCCGCCTCACATTCAAGCCATGTGTTCAGGAAATTGGCGCGCCGCTCTGAAAGCGCCGAAGGGCTGTTGGCAGTCAAAGACGGATCAGTACCCGGTTTCAACAAAAACATCTGAAATCCCAGCAGCGGCCCTGCCAACGCCTTCCTTGTGACGCACTGCAACCCAGCGCGCTGCGCAAAGAATGACATCGACGCTTGCGTAAAACTGGAGACGTGGTCGAGGAAAAGAAGCTCTGTCCCCGGCGTCTCACCATCAGGGCAAACAACAATGACAGACCCATTCGGTCTGATCGCCTTTCGGCAGGTTTCAAGAAACCTCTGTGGCGACAGGGTATGTTCAACGACGTTGACGGACAGGCACAGATCATAGGCCCCGACATGTGCTGCGGATAAATCTTCCGCAAAGCCCTGCAAAACCTCAACGCCTTCGGCGGCGTTCTGGCCTGCCACCGCTGCAAGCTGATCGCTGGGTTCTATCCCAAAGGCCGAACCGCTGCCCCAATGCGCCTGCAACCACGCCAGCAGGCTGCCCATGCCGCAGCCAAATTCCAGAAACCTGTCAGGCATCGGCACGCCTGCCTCATCCAAAAGCTCTGCCACCACCGTGCCGTAGGCCTGCGCGCGCTGTTGTTCGGCGCGCAGGTCGTGCTGACCCAAACTGTAGTCTTCATTGTAGAACCCGCGCAGCGCATCCTCGGTCAGCGGTGTTCGATGAAACCCATAACCACAAAGTTTGCATGACATTTTCCGCAGAGGCCCGTCTACGATCTGTCCATCACTGATCATCGAACGTTTTGCATGGGGAACGGGTAAGGCGATCAGATCACCATTGTCACAGGCGGGGCATCGAACGTGCTCACTCAAATCCATCGCGACCCTCCTTACCCCTGTCGTCCACTGCCGCTGTCGGTCAGTCCTTTCACTCGGTAAAGTAAAACCACTGCAAAAAACAACGCGCAAACAGGCACGGCGACGACGCTGTTTCACTTTGCGCCATTCTCGCACGTCTAGAAAGATTGTTGGAAATTGGCAGGGGCAGCAGGGTTCGAACCCGCGACCTACGGTTTTGGAGACCGTCGCTCTACCAGCTGAGCTATACCCCTGCGGTGGCGCGAGGGTTACGGAATCGCGGCAAGGATTTCAAGCCTCGAATGCGCAAGAATGCGTTCCACGCCCCGGGCGCATCACTTGGCCGGTTTTTCCATCTTATAGGCGCGACGCTCACCGGGGTTGGCGCGCACTGTTTTGATCAGCCGGCGGAGGGGGCGCTCTATGTCGAACGCGGCAAGCTGTCCCTTGGCCTCCCGAATTGCAGCGATGATTTCCCCATCGCGCATGTCGGCCACGCGGAGGCCGTCCATCACATCCGCAGGCGGGGTCTTGATACATAAGAAAGACACGGAATATCGCGGCACATAGGCCACGGGCACGAAATACTCAGACAGCAACACCATCTGCGCGGCAATCCAGGGCTGCTGCCACCACAGTAAGTCCTGCTGCACCACGATGGATCGGCCCGGGATCAGATGGGGAAAGAACGTGGCGCTCATCCGATCGGTCGTGGCGGCGGTCTTGGAGGCATCCATCACCAGCACCTCAATCGGGCCGCCCTCCCATGTCACCTCTTCGATTTGGCACTTTTTCAGAAGAACCCCATCGCCCCAGGGTTTCAGAAAAAGCTCAGCCAGTGGAAGCAGATCATTTTCCGCCGTCTCAGGCATCTGAGGCGGATCAAACCGGCTTTCACTGGCGGGCGGCACCGCCCAGTATTTGGCGCATCGGTCCTTGAAGCCCGGGTAATCCTGCAGACCAAACTTATCGTACCCTGCAACCACTTGCGCCCTTCGCGCCTGCGCCACACCTTCTGCCAGACAGGCCGCCGACCCGCCGGCAAATGACCCCAGATCGACAATCGCGCCACCGCCCTTGGCCCATTCGCGACACAGCCAGACGTAGAAAGATTGCTCTTTGATGTTCAGCATGGTGGGCACCAGCGCCGCTGGGCCCAGCGTATCGGGTGTGAACGCGTCCCATGGGGTCTGGGCGAACACCTCTCCGCCCGGTGCATGATTGGCGACCGAGAGCCCCGTCGATGTCCACTCTTGAGCGTTGGGTTTTGAGGCAGACATCGGCGTTTCCCGGTTGTTTGACGTGCCGCATAGTGGGCAGAACCGGGCCGGGGCTCAAGGGGATATGCACCTAAAGCAGCGCATAGGCCATTATGCCCATCCCAGCCATTCCCGCCGTGAAGATACCCGAGCGGATAAAGGGCAAGCCAGCCACATAGACGGCCATGTAGGCCAGCCGCGACAGGACAAATATCTGCGCGCCCAAGCCAGCCAGCGTTTGATCCGCGCCGTCAACGACAAGCGCTAGCACGCCCAACCCAAGAAAGACTGGCAGGTTTTCCATGAAATTCACTGCCGATTTGCGGGCGCGTTCCTGATAAATTCCGGCCTTCGGCAAGGTGTCACGCGGCCCCATATAGGCCGCCGGTCCGATCCGTGCCAACAATAGACCACTCGCCAAATACACATTCCCCAAATAGGCCCCGATCCCGGCCAATATCCACAATACCATCGCTGTCTCCTTTGCGTCTTGGTTACATGTCAGCTACGCTTTGAAAGGAATAGTTCCAATTCCCTTGGAGGGAATGAAAGCGATGAATACGGACAATTCTTTTGGCCCCGCTCTAAAGGGCATGCGTGAAAGCCTTGGTCTCAGTCAGCTTGCCTTGGCGGCGAAGGTGTCCAGCACGCAGCGGCATATCTCTTTTCTCGAAACCGGCCGGTCGCGGATCACGTTGGACTTCCTGCAACGGCTTGTGGTGGAGCTTAGTCTCAGCACGGCACAACGCGGGGCGCTGTTTGCGGCCTCTGGCTTTGCCAATCCCTATCCAAGGCGCGCAATGCGATCCGAGGAGATGACCGCCGCGCTTGATGTCATCGAACGGCGCGTGCTGTCCAACTGGCCTTTTCCCGCCTTCGCGCTGGACGAAGAATGGACTGTCCTGCGCGCCAACCGCGCGGCGCAGCGGCTCTTTGGTGGGTTCGGGGTGACATTTCAGAACGCCCAGACCAGCCTGTTGACACTGGTCCTGTCGCCCGCCTTCCAGAACGCCATCATCAATTGGGAAGACGCCAGCATCGGTTTCTATTTCCGCCTGCAACGCGCCGCCGCCCGCGATCGTCAGGTGAAGCAGGCCTTTGACAAGTCCAAGAATGAGGGGCTTTTCGATCACATTCCTGCGCAGATCACCGGCGGGACGGAGACGGGGGCGCTTTTGCCCGCACGGATGCGTTTGCCCGACGGGACAGAGCTTCAGATGACGCCGTTGGTCGGTCAGTTGGCGGCTGTCCAGGATGTGCGGCTGGAACAGATTGAGATTGAGTTCATGGTCCCGATTGATGATGTAACGGAAGGCTTCATGCGTGACTTAAAATGAAAAGGGCGCCCACGTGCTATGCCCCTTACGGGCAGGCCTCAAGTGGGGTTGAACCCCGCCCGGCGTCTTTGACTTAGCCCATACACTGGCGGGAGGATTACGGTGCTTCTAAATCACTGCTGCCTCAAGCGAGGTCAGGTCTTGTCCACAGATCGCGGCCTCGTGGGCGAGGATCTGGTCAATGGGCCAGTGCCACCACGCGATCTGCAACAGCCGCTCTATCACCGCTGCGTCAAACCGCAGTCGCACGACACGCGCGGGGTTGCCGACCACGACCGCAAAGGGTGGAACCTCACCGGAAACCACGGCCCCGGCACCGATGATGGACCCACTCCCGATCTGCGCGCCGGGCAAGATCACCGCCCCGCGCCCGAACCATACGTCATGGCCCACGACGGTGTTTGGACCCGGACCCGGGAGCGAGGGTCGGTCCGGTGTGATGCCGCCGTCAAAAATCGCGAACGGATAGGAGGAAAAACCGTCATAGCGGTGATTTGCGGAGGCCGTGATGAACTGCACGCCATGGGCAATCTGGCAGAACTTGCCAATCGAAAGCCGCTCCGGCGCGGAAGGAAAGAGATAAGGCGCGAGCATGTTTTCCCAATTTTCCGGCGGCATATCGGCGCTTGCGTAGGTGTAGTCGCCCACCTCAAAATGCGGGTGCTGGACCACGGTTTTGAGGAAAACCGTGCCGGGGTGGACCTCACCATTGGGCCAGATGATCGGGTTGCGTCGGTCGGGTGTGGGGAAAGGATGCGCCATGGGCGGGCTTTACCCACAGGCACGCGCGAAACCAAGGGCAAAGGTGTGTTTGCAGAGCGGCGATGCAAGGATCAGCCGACGATCGTCACAGACATCGTTTCAGGCGTCGATCCAAAGAAAAAGGCTGAGGGGATGCCTCAGCCTTTTCCGATGCGGTGTAAGCCGGGGTGAACCCCGGCCTACATTGTTTGATTACTCAATGATCTTGGCCACGACGCCCGACCCGACGGTCCGGCCGCCTTCGCGGATGGCGAAGCGCAGGCCGTCTTCCATCGCGATCGGCGCGATCAGTTCAACCTCGAACTTCAGGTTGTCGCCCGGCATCACCATCTCCGTGCCCGACGGCAGCGTCACCGTGCCCGTCACATCCGTCGTCCGGAAGTAGAACTGCGGGCGGTAGTTGGCGAAAAACGGCGTGTGCCGGCCACCTTCGTCTTTGGTCAGGATGTAGACCTCAGCCTCGAACTTCGTGTGCGGCTGCACCGAACCCGGCTTACACAGCACCTGCCCACGCTCCACACCTTCACGGTCCACACCGCGCAAGAGCGCGCCGATGTTGTCGCCCGCCTCACCACGATCCAGCAGCTTGCGGAACATTTCCACGCCCGTGCAGGTCGTCTTGGAGGTGTCCTTGATGCCGACGATTTCGATCTCGTCGCCCACATTGATCACACCACGCTCGACACGGCCGGTCACAACCGTCCCACGGCCAGAGATCGAGAACACGTCTTCGATCGGCATCAGGAACGGCTCATCGACAGCGCGCGGCGGCTGCGGGATGAACTCATCCACAGCGGCCATCAGCTCTGCGATTTTATCTTTGCCGATGTTGTCGTCGCGGTCTTCCAAAGCGGCCAGAGCAGAGCCCGAAACCACCGGAATGTCATCGCCCGGATAGCCGTATTCGGTCAGCAGCTCGCGGATTTCCATCTCAACCAGCTCAAGCAGTTCGTCGTCGTCGACCTGGTCCACTTTGTTCATGAAAACAACCATGGCCGGGATGCCAACCTGGCGGCCCAGAAGGATGTGTTCACGGGTCTGGGGCATGGGGCCGTCAGCGGCGTTCACAACCAGGATCGCGCCGTCCATCTGGGCGGCACCGGTGATCATGTTCTTGACGTAGTCGGCGTGGCCGGGGCAGTCGACATGGGCGTAGTGGCGCCCTTCGGTCTCATACTCCACATGCGCGGTCGAGATCGTGATCCCCCGGGCTTTCTCTTCCGGCGCGCCGTCAATCTCGTCATACGCTTTGAAGTCACCAAACTGCTTCGTGATCGCAGCCGTCAACGTCGTCTTGCCGTGATCCACGTGACCAATGGTCCCGATGTTCACATGCGG
>JBCCAJ010000302.1:0-4156 GCA_039814845.1 Pseudomonadota bacterium
GCCCCCCGGACGGAAGAGGCATTCGCCCGTGCCATCGCTCGTTGCCCCGCCATCGCGCGGGGCAATGGACGGGCCTACGGCGACAGTGCTTTGAACGAAGACAACACAATCTCGACCCGGCACCTGAACCGCATGATCCGCTTTGATGAAAAGACCGGCGTGTTGGAGGCCGAAGCCGGCGTGCTGCTGGGCGATGTGATTGAGGCCTACCTGCCCCGCGGCTGGTTCCCTGCCGTCACGCCGGGGACAAAGTTCGTCACGCTGGGCGGGATGGCCGCGGCGGATGTGCATGGCAAGAACCACCATGTGGATGGCGGCTTTGGCAATTTCATCGATTGGGTGGATGTGATGGGCCCCGACGGCACGGTCACCCGGGCTTCGCGGAAAAAGAACAAGGACCTCTTTCACTGGACCATCGGCGGCATGGGGCTCACGGGAGTGATCTTGCGGTTGGGGGTTCGGCTCAGGCCGGTTGAAACGGGCTGGATCCAGCAGCGCACCATCGCCGCGCCCAATCTCGATGCCGCGATGGCAGGCTTTGAGGAACACCATGACGCACCTTATTCGGTGGCCTGGATTGATTGCCTAAGCAGCGGTGCCTCTCTAGGTCGGTCGCTCATAATGCTGGGCGATCATGCACCAATGGACGGCCTGCCCAACAAATTCCGGCAAATCCCCTTCGGCCCGCCCCCCGCCAAGAAACGTAGCATTCCCTTCAACGCGCCGGGTTTTGCGCTGAACCGTTACACGGTCAAGGCCTTCAACGCCGCCTATTACCACATGGGCACGCGCAAAACCGGCACCGACTACGTGCCGTGGGATACATATTTCTACCCGCTGGATTCGATCCTTGGATGGAACAAGATCTATGGCCGTCGCGGGTTCTTGCAGTTCCAATGCGTCCTGCCCGACGACAGCGCGCGCGCGGGGCTAGAGGCGCTTTTGACCCGCGTGTCGGAGGCCGGTCAGGGGTCGTTCCTTGCGGTGCTGAAGAAACTGGGCGCGGACACGCAAGGCTTTTCCTTCCCGATGGAAGGCTACACGCTGGCGCTGGATTTTCCGGTGTCAGACAAGGTTTTGTCTTTGATGAACGAATTGGACGCGGTGACGCTTGATCACGGCGGGCGGTTCTATCTGGCCAAGGACGCACGGATGACGGACACAACCCTGCGGGCATCCGACCCGCGCACCGAAGGATTCACGGCCATGCGATCCGCAACAGGCGCGGGGGCCGCGTTTTCCTCAGTACAATCAGAAAGGCTGAAACTATGAGCGGTGGAGCAGTTTTGATCCTTGGGGGGCGGTCTGATATCGGGCTGGCGATTGCCAAGGTCTACGCAAGTGAGGGCCATGCGGTGCAACTGGCCGCGCGGAATGCAGAGACTTTGGAGGCGGAGAAAACCGACATTGCCCTGCGCCAGGGCGTGGAGGTGAGCTTGCATGAATTTGATGCGTTGGACGTCGATAGCCACGAGGGCTTCGTGAAAGGTCTGCCTGCCCTGCCTGAGACTGTGGTTTGCGCGGTGGGTGCTTTGGGTGTGCAGGAAGAGAGCGAACGCGATCACGCCACTGCGCGGATGGTGATGCGGTCGAACTTCGAGGGGCCAGTGAACATTCTGGCCGTGCTCGCCAATGCGTTTGAAGAACGCGGATCGGGCGTGATCATCGGGATCAGTTCTGTGGCCGGAGATCGCGGGCGGGCGACGAATTACATCTACGGCGCGGGTAAGGCCGGGTTCACGGCCTATCTGGCGGGGATGCGGAACCGGCTGGCGGCAAAGGGCGTGCATGTGTTGACGGTGAAGCCGGGGTTCGTGGCGACGCGGATGACGGAAGGCATGGACACGCCTGAAAAGCTGACAACCGATCCTGATAAGCTGGCGCGGGCGGTGTTCAAGGCGGCGAAGGCACGTCGGAATGAGGTTTATCTGAAACCCATCTGGTGGCTTGTGATGCTGATCATCCGCAACATTCCCGAGATGGTGTTCAAGAAACTGAAGATCTGAGACGGACAGAGTGCCTTCGCAAGGCCCCGGTCTGGCAATCCCAACCTTTGAACAGCAGCGCTTTATATATGAGTTCTCGGACTCCCTCGGAGCGATGCGCTGAACTTGCCATTTCGCCAGGCCCTGGCGGGGGCCTAGCGAAGGCGCGGCGGCGCAAGCGCCTTGATTCCGCGCCGGAGTGTAACTGAATAGGCCCGGAGGTTAACCCGGGCCTGTTCAATTATTTGATGTCTTTGAAGCACCTAAACCCAAGGTGGTAATTGTGGTGGCTGCCGCCCGAAAGCACTTTCGTGCCGTGCCAGAACGGCGCGCGCCAGCGGCTCCAATGAGTGTGGGCGCGGACGGTATCCCAGATAAACCAGCTGCCCTTCATCTCTGTCACGCCCAGCGTGCGGCTGCCGCGGCTGGCCATCTGATCGGGCGACAGCGGTAGGTTCATATGCTCCGCCGCGTTGCCATCCAGATCATAGACGCCCAGCGGGCTTTTGCAGTTGGGAAAGCTGCCCGCAGGGTAAGTGTTCGATCCACAGCCTGAAAAGCTGCCGCCGTTGCAGCTGGCATTCTTGATGGACCCAGTTGCGCAGACGCCGGACCGCCAGTTCTTGCCGATCGAATAGCGGGCCGACGATTGGTATTTAGCGTTATGCGCCGCACGGGCGGCCTGCACGGACATTCCGAAGAAATAGTCAGGTTCGGTCAGCGCGCCGTGAGAGGCGCCCTCCCATTCATGGGCATCGCCCATACGCTTGCCTTCGGCCCAGCACAGACGCGCGGCCTCAGACGCCTTCACCCACGTGACCGGATACATGCCCGGCACATTGGGATATTCGAACATATCGGCACAAACCTTGGCATCCGAGGGCGACTGCGTGGCCGGGTCATAAAGCGGGGCCATCCACTTTTCCCCGCAGATGCGTTCGAACTGAGAATTGCGGTAGAAGCTTTTGGGATCTTTGCCCAGCTTCGCCGTCAGCTGTTCGCGCGTCAGGGGGCGACGGGTCACCGCCGGGTTTCCCTGACCGATCACGCTGCTGCCTGCGAAAATCTTGCGGATGTTGTTCATCTCACCGCCAGAAAGCCCGCGGGCTTGTTGCATTTCGCGGAACATAGCCTCGTTGTTTTGCTGAAGCGTCTGGGCCTCAACACCCGTCGACAGCGTCGCGGCCACGGCCACGGCAAAAACCTTCGTCAAAAAGCGCATGTGCTCTCTCCCCGTTTTATTTTCTGAGCAGATACATGAAATCCCGATTGTCCGAGAAACCCACAAAACGCGGGATGGGCTGACCGTTGCTGGCTGTCTGATCAATCGCTGACATACCGCGCACCAGATGTTCGGGCACCGGTGTGCCATCCACCTCAGTGTAAAGCGCCATGTAGGTGTGATCCTGGCTGTTCATGTCTAGAAGCATGGCATAGTCGCACTGATACGCTTGGAAGGTGCGCGCCATGGCCGATGGTGTGGCCGTGGAAAAATAGGCATAGATCAGGAACTGACGCCCATCCACATTGCGCATGCAGGCGCCACCGCGCAGGGTGCGCAGATCGGCCTCAGCTGAACCCGACCAGTTGCCACCCAACCAGCTGATCACCTGATCACCGGGCAGGCCGTTGTCAATCACCGGCACACCGTTTTGGCGGGCGAATTTGATCGAGGGCAGAAGCTCCTCATCGGCTTCCGTCCAGGTGCGCATGCCGATGGTGCCGTCATCGAGCACATAGATCGTGGCAAGACCGGGATGCAGGCGGCTGAACACCACGCCGTTAGACACAAAACCGTAATGATGGCCTTGGTTGGTGATGGATTTGTCGCCCGCGCGCCACGCACCGTGGCTCCGCTTGAAGCCTGCGGCGAATGTGGCGGCCACGCGTTCCGTGAGTGCTGGGCTCAGCATACCCGTCCGCACGATCGCGCCGGAATTGTTAAAACCATCAGGCCCCGGAAGCCCGGCGCGGTTCAGTTTGGGCCGGGGCGACCATTCCAGACGCGGGTGATCTGTGCCCACCTCATAGCCCAGCTCAAAATTCGTCATGTCGAAGGCCACCAGATAGACATCTGCACGGCTTTCCACCCCGTCGAGCCCATTGGTGCGCCCTTCGGAGAACACACCCCGGTCGATCATGCCGGGCTGCATTGCGCTGGCAAAAATGCC
>JBCCAJ010000102.1:0-7980 GCA_039814845.1 Pseudomonadota bacterium
CCCACCGCCCCCCTCCCCACGCGTCCCCCCGCCCCCCCGGCCCGCGCCGCGATCGCCCCACCGCGCGCACCGCCTCCCCAACAAACATCTGGAGTGCTTCAGGTAAACGGCCGGAAACTCTAGGCGTCAGCGGCGATTTTGCGCAGTTCGAACTTCTGGATCTTGCCGGTGGAGGTTTTGGGCAATTCCTGGAAGACCACCTTCTTGGGCGTTTTGAACCCGGCCAGCCGTTCGCGGGCGAATTTGATGATCTCTTCGCTTGTGGCCTGGGCCCCGGCCTTCAACTCGATAAAGGCGCAGGGCACCTCGCCCCATTTGTCGTCGGCCATTGCAACCACGGCGCAAAGCGACACGGCCGGATGGTGCATCAGCGCGCCCTCCACCTCAACGGATGAGATGTTTTCGCCGCCGGAGATGATGATGTCTTTCGCGCGGTCGGCCACTTTCAGATAGCCATCAGCATGTTGGTAAGCGATGTCACCGGAGTGGAAATACCCACCCGCAAAAGCCTCTTCGGTCGCCTCTGGGTTCTTGAGATACCCTTTCATCACCGCGTTGCCGCGGATCATAATCTCGCCTTGGGCGGTTTCGTCCATGTCGATCTGCGTCATGGTCTCGGGGTCCATGGCAGTGATGTCTTCCATCATCGGCATCAAAACCCCGGTGCGGGCCTTGATGGCGTAGCGGTCTTCCTCGGGCTCTTTATCCCAGGCCTCGTGCCACATGCACTCAGTCACGTGGCCGTAGGTTTCGGTCAAGCCGTAAACCTGCGTCACGTTGAATCCCAGCGGCTCAATGGCCTTGAGCGTGGCTGCGGGGGGCGGAGCACCTGCGGTAAAGACTTGCACCACATGGTCAAACTCCCGGCGGTCGTCGTCTGACGCATTGATCACAGTGTTCAAAACGATGGGCGCCGCGCCGAAATGGGTGACGCCCTCATCGGCGATGCCGTTATAGATATTGGCCGCCGTGATATCGCGGCAGCACACGACCGTGCCACCCACCATCGGCATGGCCCATGTGTGGTTCCAGTTGTTGCAGTGAAAGAGCGGCACAATCGTCAGATATTTCGAATGCCGGGGCAGGGGCCATGTCAGCGCCGTGCCCATAGTCATCAGATACGCACCGCGGTGGTGACACACGACACCCTTGGGCCGCCCTGTCGTGCCGGAGGTGTAGTTGAGCGATATGCTTTCCCATTCATCCTCGGGCATGATCCAGTCAAAATCCGGGTCGCCGCTGGCCAAAACGTCCTCATATTCCGGGTAATCCGTCATGGCAGACACGCCCGCCACCGGGTCAGCCACTTCAATCACCTGTGGTGTGGGGCCGTCCATGTCTTCCATCGCCGCTTGCACCACGGGCATGAATTGCGGATCGACCATCACGACCTTCGCTTCCCCATGGCTCAGGATGTAGGAAATCGTGTCTGCCTCAAGCCGGATGTTGATCGCGTTGAGCACCGCGCCACAGGCAGGCACACCAAAATGCGCCTCTACATGGGCGGGGATATTGGGAAGCACCGTGGCCACCACATCGCCCGGCGCGACACCCATTTTTGTCAGGGCAGAGGCCAGCCGCGAACAGCGTTCATGGTATTCGGCATAGGTTTTGCGGAAGGGCCCATAAACCACGGCCCCATGATCCGGGAAAAGCTTGACCGCGCGGCGCAGGTGCGACAGCGGGGTGAGCGGTACAAAATTCGCCGCGCGTTTTTCCAGACCTGTTTCATCTCTCATCCAACCCATGGCCAGCCCTCCCAAGCACGTGTTGAAGCCATCACCCGGATATGCCGTATTTGTCCGGGCTTGGGAAGAGTTTGCGACTTGCATAAACCGGGCGGCGCAGGTTTTTTCTTTTGCCGTTCCCGTATAGCCTTCCATGCATGATCATCTCGCCCGGGCGCAACTTCATTTTCGTACATATCCCGAAGACCGGGGGCACGTCCCTCGCGCTTGCGTTGGAAGGGCGGGCGATGAAGGACGACATCCTGATCGGCGACACGCCTAAGGCCAAGAAACGGCGCGGGCGGTTCAAAGACGCCACGGCGCGGGGGCGGCTTTGGAAACACTCTACCCTGGCGGATATTGACGGGTTTGTTTTGCCTGACCAAATCGAACAGGCCTTCACCGTGACTTTGGTGCGCTCCCCATGGGATCGGTTGGTCAGCTATTATCACTGGCTTCAGGCGCAAGATTTCGACCATCCGGGCGTGCGCGCAGCCAAAGAGCTGGGTTTCTCTCAATTCCTGCGCAGCCCGCATATACAAACCGCCATCCCGAAAGAGCATTATGCCCATTACATGACCCGTGTCGATGGGGTCGAAGATTGCAGCCTCTACATCCGTATTGAGCATTTTGAAGAGGACGCCGCCCCGCTTTGGGCGCATCTTGGGTTTCGTCTGGAACTGCCCGTGATCAACCGATCTGCACGGCCTGAAAACTATCAAACGCTTTACTCAACGGCTGATTCTCAATGCGTGGCAGAGCTTTGCCAGCGCGATATTGAGCGGTTTGGTTACCAATTTTCCTGAGAAACCGTAGGGCGTTCATGGACGTTTTTGATTGTGGCGCGGAAATGTCCTCGATTTGGAAACACTGCCCCAATCATGCCCCATTCCGGACGCAGACCTGTCCCAGCTTCCCGACAAATTTTAGTTAATTCGCGGCGATAGGAACGACCGCATTGGTCTAAGGACGGTAAAATGTTTCAAGGTTGGTCACTTTTTTCACACCCCGGCAGCGCGGCCCAGGCGGATGCGGGATATAGCACAAATGCACACCAATCCGGGCTTGTGGGCAGCACCGTGTTGGCCACGTCGCGCGGTTGGATGTCAGCCGCAGATTTGCGGCCCGGCGATCTGGTGCTGACCTTTGACGCGGGCCTGCAGACTGTGACGCAGGTGACCCGTGAAACACCGTGGACTGAACCCGAAGACTGCCCCGAGGCGCTGTGGCCACTTGAGGTGCCCACAGGTGCCTTTGGCAATGATCGCCCCTTCCTTTTGATGAGCGGGCAGAACATCATGATAGAAAGTGACGCCGCCGAAGACATGTATGGTGATCCGTTCTCCGTCATTCCGGCCAGCGCGTTGCAAGGCGTGCGCCGGATCGAAAAGGCGCCGCCCAAGCAGGCGATGGAAATCGTGCACATCTACTTCTCCGACGAACAGATCGTCTTCGGTGAATTTGGCGCGCTTTATCTGTGCCCGTCCTCGCAGGACGTGGTTGATATGGCGCTCGAAGGTGCTCGTGATCCGCTTTATTCCATTCTGCCCTTGGCCGAGGCGCGCATCGTCGCCTCCTCCCTGCGCGATGATGTGGGGTCTGCCAGTGGGGAAATGCCGCTTTACGCACGTGGTGCGCTCTTCGCCTGAGCGCGTCTGTTGAATGCAGCGTGGTGATGGGCCAAGGTGGCGGGGTCTGTGAGAGGAGGCCCCGCTGCGCATGAACACATCAAGCACAGGTACCGTGAAAGTGGCCACTGCGGCCTATCCGCTTCACCCGATGAAGCGTTGGTCGGATTACACCTCCAAGATTGAACAATGGGTGCGCGATGCCGAAGGGCAGGGCGCGGATTTGCTCGTTTTCCCTGAATATGGCGCGATGGAGCTGGCCACCTTGGCCGGGGCAGACGTGGCCGCCGATGGGGAAGCCTGCATGCGCGCGGTCTCTGACATGATGCCGGAGGTGGATGCCCTGCATGCCGATTTGGCGGGTAAATTTGGCGTGACGATCTGTGCGGGATCGGCGCCGGCTTATGATGACACGATCGGCCCGAGGCCCGTCAACCGCGTGCGGCTTTTCACGCCTGAGGGTGGCATGGCGGTGCAGGATAAGCAGATCATGACCCGGTACGAGCGCGATGAGATGGATGTCGTGCCCGGTGGGCCGCTTCAGGTGTTTAACACCGGGCTTGCCAAGATCGCCGTGCTGACCTGCTACGACGCGGAATTTCCCCTGCTGGGCCGCGCTGTGACGGAGGCAGAGATCATTCTGGTGCCCAGCTGCACAGAGGTTCTTTCGGGCTACTGGCGGGTCCGGATCGGTGCGATGGCGCGGGCGCTGGAACAGCAATGCGTGACGGTGATGGCGTCCTTGGTGAGCACCTTTGATGCCTGCCCTCATGCGGATGCAAATACCGGTATGGGCGGCGTTTTCGGCCCGCCTGACAAGGGGTTTCCCGAAACAGGCGTTCAGGCGGAAGGCACGATGAACACGCCCGGTTGGACATTCGCAGAGGTGAATTTGCAGGCTATCGCCGATGTGCGGGCGGATGGCCGTGTGTTGGGGAGAACGCACTGGGCCGAACAATACGGGCGCGACACTCATGCGCCTGTCGCCGGGCTCAGGTGACGCCCAACCGGGCCTCCCGCCGGATGACAAAGAAGATGGCGAGGATTGCACCATAGGCGGAAATCGCCATCAGACCCAGCAATGGCAACGCCCCCAGCCCAAGGTTCAGCACAAGCCCCGCAACAGCCGACAGTGCGGCCCCCAGCCCGATCATCAATGCCCCTGAGAGCCCACTGGCCGTCCCCGCCAGATGCGGCCGTACCGAGAGCGCGCCTGCCGTCGCGTTGGGGATCACCAAACCATTGCCCAGCCCCATCAGGGAC
Organism: Pseudomonadota bacterium; assembly: GCA_039814845.1. GTDB lineage: Bacteria > Pseudomonadota > Alphaproteobacteria > Rhodobacterales > Rhodobacteraceae > Roseovarius. The sequence continues at coordinate 4,619 of JBCCAJ010000102.1, forward strand.
ATCAGCCCAAAGAAGCTAAGCGGCGTGCCCGCGCCAATTGCAAAAACGGCAAAATTCAGGGTGATCCCCGCTGCGCAGATGATGGACCCGGTCAGCACCATGCGGTTCACGCCCACCCGGATCGAATACCGGCCGGTGATGAAATTGCCGATGAAATAGCCCACGGCAGGGGCGCCAAAATAGATCCCGAACGTGGCCGGATCCATGCCGAACACCCGGTCACCGACGTAAGGGCCACCGCCCAGATAGGCAAAGAACGCGCCTGATGACAGGCCCAGCGTGCTCGCATACCCCCAGAAGCGCGGCGACCGGAACAGTTCGGGGCTGTCGCGCATCTGTTGGGCAAAACCGCCTGCGCGGCGCGGGGCGGTTTCCCCCAGATCGGCCCATGTCAGGACCAACACGACCGCGCCAATGATGAAAAGCGCCCAGAAACTGGCCTGCCAGCCAAAGGCCGCATCAAGCGCGCCACCAATCGCGGGGCCCACCATAGGCGCCACGGCCATGCCCATGGTCACATAGCCGATCATGGAAGCCGCTTCGCGTTCCGACACCATATCCCGGATCGTGGCGCGGGCCAGCGACATGGCCACCACGATCACCGCCTGCAACATGCGAAAGGCCAGAAATACCCAAACATTCGTGGCCCATATGCAGCCCAGCGTGGCCAGCAGGAACACCGCCAGCCCGCCCAGCAGCACAGGCCGCCGCCCATAGCGATCCGAGATCGGCCCGATGATGAGCTGAAGCACGGCATTCATCGCCAGATAAAACGCCACCGCCATCTGCATCAGCCCGTATTCGGTGTCGAAATACGCGGTCATGTTGGGCAGCGACGGCAGGAAGATATTGAGCGCAATGCCCGACACGCTCGCCAGTGCGATCAGCGTGCCGATATTGGGCGGGCTGCGGCGGTCTAGAAACCGGCGCGGCACTGGGTTTGGTCTGATGTCTGACATGGGGCCACCCTAGCCATTGAGTTGCGCTTGTCCATCGCTGTGGACAGGGCTGCGGCCCGCCAGATCTACGACCGCCATGTCAAATGTCAGGCAATTGCAGGTTTTGGGCTTTCTCCCGCCAAACCGATCCTTTAATTATCTTTCAAATTTTGAGGGATCAGCGACATGAAAGACATTCTCCAGATTCTTGAAGACCGCCGCGATGATGCGCGGCTGGGGGGCGGACAGGCCCGGATCGACAGCCAGCATGGCCGCGGCAAACTGACGGCGCGCGAACGCGTTGAGCTATTGGTGGATGAGGGCAGTTTTGAGGAGTTTGACACGTTCAAAACCCACCGCTGCACCGATTTCGGGATGGAGAAACAAAAGCCTGCGGGTGACGGGGTGGTCACGGGCTGGGGCACGATCAATGGGCGTCAGGTCTATGTGTTCAGCCAGGATTTCACCGTGCTGGGCGGGTCGGTTTCGGCGACGCATGCGCAGAAGATTTGCAAGATCATGGATATGGCTGTGGAAAACGGCGCGCCTGTGATTGGCATCAACGACTCAGGCGGCGCGCGCATCCAAGAGGGCGTCGACAGCCTTGCGGGCTATGGTGAAATTTTCCAGCGCAACATCGAAGCCTCGGGCGTCGTGCCGCAAATCTCTGTTATCATGGGGCCGTGCGCGGGCGGAGCCGTCTATTCGCCCGCAATGACCGATTTTATCTTCATGGTCAAAGACAGCTCTTACATGTTTGTCACGGGCCCCGATGTGGTGAAGACCGTGACCAATGAACAGGTCACCGCCGAGGAACTGGGCGGGGCAGGGACGCACACGAAGAAAAGCTCTGTCGCCGATGCCGCGTTTGAAAATGACGTGGAGGCACTGGCCGAGGTACGGCGCCTGGTGGATTTCCTGCCGCTGAGCAATCGTGAAAAGCCGCCCGTGCGTCCGTTCTTTGATGAACCTGACCGGATTGAGAAAAGCCTCGATACGCTGATCCCGGACAACCCCAACACGCCTTACGACATGAAGGAATTGATCCTGAAGCTTGCCGATGAGGGCGATTTTTACGAAATTCAGGGCGAGTTTGCCAAGAACATCATCACCGGGTTCATCCGGTTGGAAGGCCAGACGGTGGGTGTTGTGGCCAATCAGCCGATGGTGCTGGCCGGGGTGCTGGATATCGACAGCTCTCGCAAGGCGGCACGGTTTGTGCGGTTCTGTGATTGCTTTGAAATCCCGCTGCTGACGCTGGTGGATGTGCCGGGCTTTTTGCCGGGGACGACGCAGGAATATGGCGGTGTGATCAAACACGGGGCGAAACTGCTTTACGCCTATGGCGAGGCGACCGTGCCCAAGGTGACGGTGATCACACGCAAAGCCTATGGTGGTGCTTACGTGGTGATGTCGTCCCAGCATTTGCGAGGGGATTTCAACTATGCCTGGCCCACGGCGGAGATTGCCGTGATGGGGGCCAAAGGCGCGACCGAGATCATCCACCGCGCGGATTTGGGTGATGCCGACAAGATCGCGCAGCACACCAAGGATTACGAGGATCGGTTCGCCAACCCGTTTGTGGCGGCAGAGCGCGGGTTCATCGACGAGGTGATCATGCCCCATTCCACGCGCAAGCGGGTGAGCCGGGCCTTTGCATCGCTGCGCACCAAGCGACGCAGTTTGCCGTGGAAGAAGCACGATAACATCCCGCTTTGAGTGTTTGAGCAAGGCTGGGGGGCCAGCCCCCCAGACCCCCCGGGATATTTTTGGCAAAAAGAAAGGCTATGGCGTCGGTGAAGTGGGTTTTCGCATCATCAATGGCTGTATGGGCAAGCGCTGCTTTCGCGGCGGCTGATGTCGTTGAAATGCCGTCTGGACTCACCGGCTTTTTGCAGGAAGTTGTCGAAGGTGAGGGCGGTGACCTCTTTCGGTTCCGGTTTGTGGCAGAAGCGTTTTCCAAGGAGGCCGGGTTGGAGGTTGTGACGGCGGATTTGGAGCATTTATGCGCCGAAATCGCTGTCTCTGAGGTGCCCGAAGGTGCGCGGATAGTGGTGTCTCTGGCAGATCAGCCGACGGAATTTGGCGTGGCGAGCCCCGGCGTGGCGCAGGTTTTCGAGGCATTTCGGGCGGAAAACGGCCGCTGCATCTGGGAGGAATTCTGATGGTTCCACAATATGTTGCGGTGCGTTGTTCACATGAGGCTCAAATTGAGTCTTTTGGGTCACAAGTTATCCACAGACCCTTCCAAGCGTATGAAAAAAAGGCAGATTCCAGTATCCTGATGGGTGATCGCACCAACGCGGTCGATGGGGCGCGTGCGCAAGTGGTGGGGCAGCCAGCACGTCGTCTCAGTGTGTACACATACAGGAGACTTCCATGTCTAAAACTATCAAGAGCATCCTGGCTCTGTCCGTTGTCGGC
>JBCCAJ010000205.1:0-5460 GCA_039814845.1 Pseudomonadota bacterium
GATTGTTTGCATTTCCATTTTTCTGGCCGCGCAGTTGGTGCCGTCCATTCCCAGTGAGGCATTCTATTTCGTTCTGGGCGTGCCGGTTTTGATCCTTGCGCTCATCCAATTGATGGGCCTACGCCTGATCATTCCGGTGCGGCATCGCGGTTGGGCGGAATGGGCGGTTGGGTTGATCTCTGGCGTGCTGGGCGGGCTTGCCGGCACGTGGGGGCCGACCACGGTTTTGTATCTTCTGGCTATCGACATGCAGAAGGCCCGACAGGTGATCGTGCAGGGCATGATTTATGGCACTGGGTCGGTGACCCTTCTCTTTGCGCATCTGCGGTCGGGAATTTTGAATGATCAGACGATCGCGTTCACGTTGGCCCTGCTGCCCACGGCGCTGATCGGTATGTGGATCGGGTTTCGCGTTCAGGACAAGCTGGACCAAGAAAAGTTCCGCAAGATGACCCTGATCGTGATCGTCGTGGCCGCGCTTAATCTGCTGCGTAAAGGCTTGGGATTATAAACCCCTCGGAGAGGCCAAGAGCCAAAGCCCAAAGAACGTATAGGCGACCATAAACGCGGCCAGCGGTGCCTGACCCAAAATCGCGCGGCGCGTGCTCTGTTGATCCCGCATCGCCAGCGCATGGGCCAGAAGGATTGCAACCACGTGGCCCACAACGACAGCGCCTGCTTGTGTCAACCAGATCGCCTTCACAGTACCCGGCGTGTTGAAAAAGCCAGTTGTCACATAAAATTGCCCAAGCCCCATCGCATCGTTGAACACCTTCATCACGTACTGCCCGTCCACCAAGAACGAGGTCAGGTAATGCGCCACGTGATAGGCAATGGCGATGGGCAATATTGATGGGGCGAAAAGGCAGAATGCGCTGCGCAGCGAACGGCCGGAGCCTGCGATCTTTTCACCAATCCAAAGGCAGGCCGCGAAGGCGGCAATCAGGGCAGCATTCACACAGACCAGCCCTATCAATGTCTGCAAAATGACCGCGGACCGCCCAGGAAACTCTAGCGGGTTGATGCCCAAAATGCTCAGCCAAAAGAACGTTTCATTCAACCCGTCAAAGCTGCCCGTCCCCAGAAGGACAAGGCTGAAGATAGCCAAAGCCAGAGGCGGGGCCTTGCGGCGTAAGTTCTGCCAACCCCAAAGACCCAAACCCACCCGCCTTCCGTGCGCGCCGAATAGCCCCATCTGCCCATAGGCGCGCATCATCACGGTAAAGGCCTCCGCTCGTACCAACCAAGCCGGACCGAAGAGCACTAGACCCAGAAGGGCGACATACCAGTACATTCCCGCGAAGGCCGCAAGGCGGGCCGGGTCCGAAGGCGCTGGATCGGCCAATAGGAACGCGGCGAAAGCGATGAAGAGGCCCAAGGCGGGCCAATGTCCCAAACGTCGCGGGTAGCGAAAAGGCGCTTGGGTGCCGGTGAGCGTAGCAAGAAGGGTGGCAATGCCCGTCCATGGGTTGGTGTATCGCCAATGGTTTCCCACCATACCCTGAAGCGACACCAGCCCAATCCAGAACACGGTCCAGATCATCAGGGGCAGAGGGTTAGACAGCGGATCACGCGGGCCGGTGAAACCGCTCCATACGGCGAAGGCCAGTGCCACGGTGGCCATCAGGCTGATCCCATGCCGCAGGACGACAGGGAGCCGCGGGAGGATGGACCTCGAAGTGAAAATTCCTTCTGCCATGCGGGCTGGCAAAAGCGCGATCAAAACAATGGTCAGCGCGACGGACGCCACACCTGCCGTTATATAGATATCGGTCGGCAACAGCAGGACAAACCCTTGCTCCGAGGCATGGCCCCACGCTACCCCCGTGCCAATGATCACCAACAAACCGGCGTAAAATGCTGTCTTCACGCGTGTCCCCCTGTGCATCCCTTACTCTAACACTTCGAAGTGGAAGACCATTCATTCAATTACCGGCAACCGACTTTCAATCTTTGCGCGTTTGATCTTTTTCGGATCGGGGCATCTGCACTTTGACAATTCAACCGTCGACCAATTCCCTTTGGGTGATTTTCTTGCTTCTGGTGCTGGGCATTGGTCGGGGGGCTGCATTTTTCCCTTTTCGAGATTGCCGCAGAATTCGGCCTGTCCTTCTCCGGGATCACATGGTTGACCACCATGTGTATCCTGATCTTCATGACCTCCATCTGCGCGCTGCTGGGCTATATCGCGGTGTTCTTTGTGGAATGGGAGGTGTCGCAGGTAATGTCGCGGCGGGGGAGCTGACGTTGATTGTGACCAGACGGCATGGACAGCTGGCCAGTCGCCTGTGATGAGACGACGGCGGCCATGGTTCTTGTTACCCCACTCTTTTTGGTCTTCGGTGACGGTCTTGATGGGTTCCTTGACCCAAGTTCCGGCAGTTAGACCGTTCCGGTTATGGCTTTCATGGCGCTGTGGGAGATTTACCTGTACTTCGGGTGGTGCGCCTTTCTTCCGTCATCGTGGTCAGTCAGGCCAATTACGTGACCATCATCAGCAGATTGGTGTTGATCTGCGCGGCGTTGACCACCGCCGCGCTCTTTCTCACATCTGATAGACGTTCACCGCAGTTATACCAGCCCGGGATCAAGTCCGGGGTGGGCAGTCTAGTGCCCGGCACCCAGGACGCCCGTTCGCACGGCATAATCCACGGCAATCTGATAATCGGGGTCATCATCGCTATCGACAATCAACTGCCCTGCCTTCTGAAGAAGTTTGTGACAATCACGGCTCAGATGGCGCAACTGCAGTTGTTTGCCGGCCGCTTCATACTTCGCGGCCACAGTTTCAATCGCATTGAGCGCTGATTGGTCCACCACGCGGCTTTCGGCAAAGTCCACGATTACGGCGCTCGGGTCTTGCGCAGGGTCAAAAAGTTCTACGAATCCTTCGGACGAGCCGAAGAACAAGGGCCCCTGTACCTGATAGACCCGCGCGCCTTCGGGAGTGTCATGCCGTTTGGCTGAAATGCGAGACGCGTTGTTCCACGCATAGGCCAAAGCCGACACGATCACGCCGACGACCACCGCGGTGGCGAGGTCAAAGAACACGGTCACGACCGTCACCAGCACAATCACGATAGCATCTGTCAGAGGCACTTTGCGCATGATCTTAAAGCTGTTCCACGCGAACGTCCCGATCACCACCATGAACATCACGCCCACCAGAGCGGCCAGCGGGATTTGTTCGATCAAGGGCGCGGCGACAAGGATAAAGAGCAACAGAAAAAGCGCGGCTGAGATACCGGAAAGCCGCGTGCGTCCGCCCGATTTTACGTTGATCATGGATTGCCCGATCATGGCACAGCCACCCATGCCGCCGAAAAACCCGGTGACGGTATTGGCCGCGCCTTGGGCAATGCATTCCTTGGAAGACCCGCCACGTTGTCCCGTGATATCGCCCACAAGGTTGAGCGTCAGCAGGCTTTCAATCAGACCAATCGCGGCAAGGATCAACGCGTAGGGCAGGATGATCTGAAACGTCTCAAACGTGAGTGGCACCATCGGAATGTGGAACGCTGGCAGGCCGCCATCGATTGAGGCCATGTCGCCCACGCGCGGCACATCCATGCCAAAAGCAATCACTGCAACCGCGACAATCCCAATCCCGGCAAGCGGGGCCGGAATGGCCATGGTTATGCGCGGCATGACCCAAATGATCGCCATGGTCGCCGCCACAAGCGCCAGCATCAAGTAAAGCGGCCCGCCCGACAGCCATTCGCCATTGGCCATCCCGTGGCCAGCATGTTCCGCCGTCCCAGGCACCTGGAATTGGCTGAGCTGCGCGAGGAAAATTACGATCGCCAGCCCGTTCACAAATCCCAGCATAACAGGATGCGGCACAAGCCGGATGAACTTGCCCAGTCGGAACACTCCGGATGCAATCTGAATAAGGCCCATCAGAACGACCGTGGCGAAGAGGTACTCCACCCCGTGGATTGCCACGAGGGACACCATCACAACAGCCAGCGCACCGGTGGCGCCGGAAATCATCCCCGGGCGCCCGCCCAAAACGGCGGTGATCAGGCCCACAATAAAGGCCGCGTAAAGACCCACGAGCGGATGCACACCTGCCACAAAGGCGAATGCCACAGCCTCTGGCACCAATGCCAAAGCCACGGTCAACCCGGCCAGAAGTTCGATGCGGATACGGCCTATGTCGAACCCGGTATCTGTGCGCAGGGATGACAAGTTGGGCCCTGCTGCCAAGGCCGCCATCATGAATTTGGTCATAGAGTATCTCTGCCTATGGGTGCCTAAAGGGGCTGAGGTAACTCAGCTGCCGCCAAAAGCACGGTATTCTTGGGTATGCCGGTTATCACTGTGACCCTTAAGACCGTCTCAAGATGCACGCAGTTTAATCGGTCTGCTCTGGGGCAGGCCCTACCTGCGATGGGTCATGGCCGCAAGCCCGTTACTTTGGGATCGTGCAGAACGGTCACGAAGCCTTCATCCTCCGCGGGCCGTGACACAAGCTGCGAAATCTCATGAAACTGCGCCTCTGACACGGCAAAGGGATGGGTGCCGGATGCATTGCGCGCGCGAAGGCGTGTCAAACAGGTCTCATCAGACGTGGTCATCACATGCAGGCAGTGATCAACGCCCGTCTCTTGCGCGATCCCTTTCATCCAGGCCCGTTGCTGCGGGGTGTTGGCGGAGAAATCCAACACGACACTCAGGCCAGCACGCAACAGTTCAACAACATGCGGTCCCATCGCGGTACGCAGTTTCCTGGTGCAGCGCACATAGTCGTCCAACGTCTTCAGCTCGTCGGCAAAGAGCGCGTGCAGCCACGCGTCCTCGGACAAAAGAACATGGCCCGGCGATGCCGCGATCTCAGCCGCAAGGGTGGATTTGCCAGACGCGACCGTGCCGCAGAAGAAATGTAGCATGGCGGCCTATACCGGGTCGCGGATCAGGCTTTGACACATGCAATGCACCCCGCCACCACCTTGGGTGATCATGCTGAGGTCAGGGTCATAAATCGTGAAGCCCAAGGCGCGTAGTTTCTCTTTCAGCACCTTGGACCCTTCGGGCAACAGCACGCGGTCCTCACCCAAGGCCACCACATTGCAGCCCAGCTCAATGGTGTCCCGAAACGGCACTTCTACAATCTCGATGCCCTTTGCCTTGAGCCAGTCCACGATCTCCGGGTCCGTGCAGTCGGTACACACCGCGGCCAGTTTCGGCGCCAGCATCACGACCATCAGATCGATATGCACGTAGAACGGATCGATGTCGGCCAGCTTCACTTCCCAACCCTCGGCCTCCATCCAACCCGCAATTTGCTTTGCACCCTGCTCCTGAGAACGGCCTTCATCGCCTTCCCAACCGATCAGCACGCAACCCGGTTCGATCACGTTGAAGTCGCCGCCTTCAAACGTGCCAGCGGTGACAAAATCGTAGATCGGGATGCCAAGGGACTGATAGGTTTCAATCGCGCGGAAGTTTTCGCCGCGC
>JBCCAJ010000361.1:0-3626 GCA_039814845.1 Pseudomonadota bacterium
CGGCGGGATGTCTTGGCGCCCCGCACCTCCAGAGGGAAAAGCGCGCTCACCACCGGCCCTCCACCTCGGTCCGGCTCAGCGCGTGCATACACAGGTTCACGGCGATGGCCAGAGCAATCAGAACAAATCCAAGCCCCAGGGCCAACGCGAAATCCCCTCGACCCGTCTCAAGTGCGATGGCTGTCGTTAGAACCCGCGTCACATGGTCGATATTGCCGCCCACGATCATGATCGCGCCCACCTCTCCTATGCCACGACCAAAACCGGCCAACGCGGCGGTCAGCAGCGCCCTGCGGGCATCCCAAAGCAGCGTGCGCATCTTCTGGGACTGGCTGACATTCATGGAAATCAGCAGATCGTGGTAATCCGTCCAAAGCTCCCGCAGGGATTGATGCGCGATTGAGGCGATGAGCGGCACAATGATGATCACCTGCGCAATAATCATGGCCGTCGGCGTGAAGAGCAGGCCAAAGACGCCAAACGGGCCGGAGCGGGACAAGAGCACGTAGACGATCAGACCCACCACCACGGGCGGCAGACCCATCAGCGCATTGAGAACGGCAATCACGCCACGCCGCCACCGGAACCGGCGGACGGCCAATACAGCAGCCAAGGGAAACGCGATGGCGGACGCAATCACCAAGGCCGTCAGCGTCACCTGAAGCGACCTCAGCGTGATCTCTAGAAGATCCGCGTCAAATGAAACGATCAGCCAGAACGCCTGCGCCAGCCCGCCCCAAAGATCACCCATCGCACTCGGCCCTCAAAGCCTGTTGAACCTAGGCGTGACTGTACCGGGCCACGCGGGGTGGTGCAGCAAGGAAATCGACGAAAAGACAGTGATTTACCAATATAAAACCCGTGCTATCTTTCGGACATGGGACCTGTCAGCCCAAAGCTCGCGCAGGAGGTGCCGCAATGAAGGATCAGGGATCATTTGATTGGCTCACCGAAGATGTGGATGAGCTTTTGAGCCATCACCGCGATGGGAACGCCATGGCACGCGGGTTCTACACGTCTGCCAAAATCTATGAAGAAGACATCAAAACCTATTGGAATAAAACATGGATTTGGGTTGGACATGTGTGTCAGCTGCCTAAGAACGGGTCCTTCTTCCTGTTCGATTATGGCCCGGAATCGATCATCGTCGCGCGGGATCGCAAAGGGGAGGTTGGGGCCTTTGTGAATGTCTGCCGCCATCGCGGCGCGCGGGTTTGTACGGAACAAACTGGCCGGACACATGCCTTCACCTGCCCCTATCACGCCTGGGTCTATGAGCTGAACGGAAACCTGCGCGCCGCGCGGGAGATGGACGAGGGCTTTGATCCAAGCGAACACGGGCTGCTAAAGGCCCATATCCGCATCATGGACGGGTTGATTTTCATCTGCACCGCCGACACCCCGCCACCGATTGATGCCGCGATTGAAGACATCACGCCCCTGATTGCGCCTTTCCGGCTGGAAAAGCTGAAGATCGCGCATGAGGCCTCTTACCCCGTGCCCGCCAATTGGAAGCTGGCGGTGGAAAATTATATGGAGTGTTATCACTGCGGCCCGGCCCATCTGGATTATTCGCAGTCTCACAGTCTGAAGGACCCTGAGTCCATTACGCCAGAGCTTCTATCCGCTATGAAAGAGGCGCGGGTGAAAGCCGGTCTGCCGCCTGAGGCCGATTACCACCTGCATGAGCCGCACACCGACACGGTCGTGGTGGATGCCTATTGCGGCGCATATCCCCTTTATCCGGGCTTTGCGACTGGCAGTCAGGATGGCGCGCTGATGGCGCCGCTTCTTGGCGATCTGAAGGCGCCGTTTAACGGGGCGAATGATGTGCAACTGGGCATTCTGAACAACATCCTGATCTATTCCGATCACGTGGTGGGCTACCGATTTGTGCCGCGCGGGGTGCAAGAGACGGACATTCAAATGGTCTGGTATGTGCATGAGGACGCGGTGGAAGGGGTTGATTACGATCTGGACCGGCTGACTTGGCTTTGGCATGTGACCACGCTGGATGACGAACGCATCATCCGGGTCAACCAAGAGGGCGTGAATTCCTACCATTTCCGACCCGGCCCCCTGTCGCAAATGGAACAGTTCATGCATGCGTTTTATGATGGGTATCTGGATACGTTGCGGCAGGCACGCGGGCTGGGCTAACGGCTGTCACCGGGGTGTCACGCGGCGGGGGTAATGCTGTGATGACATGGGGGACATATCATGAGCAGTTTGGCATTCGACCGCCCGGGCCGGTTCTGGCGCGGGAACTTGCACACACATTCTCACTTGTCCGACGGGGTGCTCAGCCCAGAAGAGGTATGCCGCCGCTACCGCGCGGAAGGCTACGATTTCATCTCTTTGACGGACCACATGGTCGGGCTGTTCGACTACCCCATCGCCAACACGAAAAGCTTTCGCGGCGACGGTTTCATGACCATTCCGGGGGCGGAGCTGCATTCGGGCGCGATGGAAAACGGAGAGATTTGGCACATTCTTGCGGTCGGGCTGCCTTATGACTTTGAGCCCGCCAATGCCCCCGATTTCAGGGCGCGTGACGATCAAGAAAGCGGGGCAGAGCTGGCTGCGCGGGCCCGGGCGGCGGGGGCGTTCGTGGCTGTCGCCCATCCCGAATGGTCGGGGATGACAACAGAAGATGCACGCGGGATTGAGGCGGCCCATGCGATAGAGGTGTATAATCACGGCTGCGCGGTGGGCTGTGATAGGCCGCACGGATTTTACACGCTCGACCAATTGTTGTCAGAGGGGCGCAATCTGACGCTTTGCGCGACAGATGACGCGCATTTTTCTGAACCCGATCACTTTGGCGGTTGGGTGATGGTGAAGGCCGAAGAAAATGATCCGGACGCCTTGGTCGAAGCGCTAAAGGACGGGGCCTACTACGCCTCCACCGGGCCGGACATTCACGGTGTGCATTGGGAAGAGGACGCTGTTGTCGTGGAAAGCAGTGCGGTTGCAGCGGTGATCGTGCAGGGCTTTGGGTCTGCGGCGCATGCGGTGCATGGGGCCTCCATGACCCGCACACGGGTTGAACTTCAAGCAAGGGTGGCGCGTTCACCTTGGGTGCGCGTGACTGTCGTGGATGCGGCAGGGCGACGGGCCTGGAGCCAACCGTTCCAACGCGGGTGATGCAACCTAAATCTGCTGACCGTATCGTCACATGTGAAAAGACCGCAATGCGGACAAAGAGGACATTGATTGGATTTCGAATTTGGTTCTAGTAACCTGCTAGTGTGATGTGGAAACCATTTAAAAAAAGCAAGAAGCGAGAGCAACATCAGTCGGATACGCCCGACTGGGTCGTTGAGAAACGACGTTTAGCCAAAGCACTCGCCAATGAATTTTCCTTTGAGGCAGCCGAAGGTGAGCCGCTTCCTCCTTGGATACAATATCCTGAGATACTTATCGGGAGCATCGGCTGGCGAATGGGTGCAGGGGAAGACTTCTTGCACGAAGTATTCTTTCCCTATTGGCAAAACCTGAACCAATCACAGCAGGCTGCCTATTTTCAGAAGTTTGATCTAGGGTCAAAATGGGAAGACCGATCTCAGTGGTTGGAAAGCCTTGAGCGAAATAGCGGACCATAGACACGTTGTAGGTTTGGGCTC
>JBCCAJ010000290.1:0-4321 GCA_039814845.1 Pseudomonadota bacterium
CGCGTCTTGTAACCGGTGGCGGATTTGATCGTGTTGCCGTGCATCGGGTCACAGACCCACACGACATTGGCACCTTCTTCCTTTACGGTCCGGATGAGGCGCGGCAGATGTTCGGCCACCTTACCCGCGCCAAACCGCGCGATCAGGGTCAAACGCCCGGCCTCGTTTTCGGGGTTCAGCGTGGCCATCAACTGCTTGAGGTCATCCGGCTCCATGCTGGGCCCGCATTTGAGCCCAATAGGGTTCTGCACGCCGCGCGCAAACTCCACATGGGCCCCATCGGGTTGCCGCGTACGGTCGCCGATCCAGATCATATGACCCGAGCCCGCAAGCCACTTGCCCGAGGTGCTGTCAAGCCGCGTCAACGCCTCTTCGTATTCCAGAAGAAGGCTTTCATGGCTGGTGTAGAAATCGACCGTCTGCAGTGTATGCGCGCTGCCACCATTGATCCCCGCCGCCTTCATGAAATCAAGCGTATCGGTAATCCGGTTCGCCATGTCGCGGTATTTCTCCGCCTTCTCGGATTCGGTGAAGCCCAGCGTCCAGGCATGGACCTGGTTCACATCGGCATAGCCACCGGTGGAGAAGGCACGCAGCAGGTTCAGCGTCGCGGCCGCCTGCGTGTAGGCGCGCATCATTTTCTCGGGGTCCGGGATCCTGGCTTCGGGCGTGAAGGCCAATTCATTGATGATGTCACCGCGGTAGCTGGGCAGTTCCACGCCTTCCACGGTCTCTGTGGGAGCAGAGCGCGGCTTGGCAAACTGACCTGCCATGCGGCCCACTTTAATCACGGGCACCTTGGCCCCGTAGGTCAGCACCATGGCCATCTGCAGCATCACCTTGAATGTGTCGCGAATGGCATCGGCAGAGAATTGATCGAATGCTTCGGCGCAATCGCCCCCTTGCAGCAGGAACGCATCGCCATTTGCAGCTTTGCCCAGTGCGGCCTTCAGGCGACGTGCCTCACCTGCAAAAACCAGAGGCGGAAACTGCGACAGCTGCGCCTCAACCTGCGCCAGCTTTGTTTCATCCGTATAGTCCGGCATCTGGATCCGGGGCTTTTTGCGCCAATCCGTTTTGTGCCACTGTGTCATCAGGTCTCTCCGCGTTAAAAACCAGCCTTGTGTATAACCTGCCAAGGGATTCATGGCCATAGACTATATTGCTTGGCCCCCACGCAGATTGGGCCGTATTTCGAACGCCAAACTCTTGCCAAAACGCGATATTTCGTGACACTTCAGCAACCTAAAGCCACGCCAGCAAGATTGAGTCGTGATGCAAGCAGAGCCAGAAAAGATCGACGTGGACTCGGACGCCGGGTCGCAACGGTTTGTTTTTGTCCTTTTGGATAACTTTTCATTGCTGTGTTTCGCAGCCGCCTTGGATTGCCTGCGGATCGCCAACCGAATGGCGGATCGCGAACTCTATCGCTGGGCGTTTGCCGGTGAAGGCGGTGAAACGGTGGAGTGTTCTGCCGGAACGCGTTTCCAGCTTGATCTGGGGTTGGAAGAACTGAACCGCGATGACACGCTCTTGCTCTGCGGGGGCACGAATGTGCAATACACTGCAACTAAGAAAATGCTCAATTGGTTGCGGCGGGAGGCCCGGCGCGGTCTTGTTGTGGGCGGGCTCTGCACCGCCGCCTACGTAATGGCGCGGGCCGGATTACTGGATGGGAAAAAGGCCACCATCCACTGGGAAAACCACGATGCTTTCCTGGAAGAATTCGAAGAGGTGGAGCTGACAAAATCTGTTTTTGTCACCGATGGCAACCGGATGTCCACCGCAGGCGGCACGTCGTCCGTTGATCTGATGCTGAAACTGATCGCCGATCGCCATGGGGAAAAGCTGGCCAACGCAGTGGCAGATCAATTGATTTATGCCTCCATCCGCACCGATCAGGATACGCAGCGCCTGTCTGTGCCCACCCGTATCGGGGTGCGCCATCCCAAGCTGAGCCAGGTCATCCAGATGATGGAAGCCAATATCGAAGAACCCATCAGCCCGGCCCTTCTGGCCAAAGAGGTGGGCATGTCTACCCGTCAGTTGGAGCGGTTGTTCCGGCGCTATCTGAATCGGTCGCCCAAGCGGTACTACATGGAGTTGCGCCTGCAAAAAGCGCGAAACTTGCTGATGCAGACGGATATGACGGTGATCAACGTGGCGCTGGCCTGTGGCTTTGCCAGCCCGTCGCATTTCTCCAAATGCTACCGGTCGCATTACAACACCACGCCCTATCGCGAACGCGGGGCCCATTCCGCGCGACTGTCGGTCTAGGCGAACGCATTCTTTAAAAGAATGCGGACGAAATCTTTCAAAGATTTCGGTGCTCTTGCCCTCTGGGCGTGATTTTCAACCAAATCCCGTCCTTGCCGCGCACAGTCAGATGCGCCACCGGCATGGCGGGCTTCTCCGCCACAATTTCAAACTGGCAGGCGCGCACGAGCATGGACAGCAGCAACGTGCCTTCGATCATGGCAAACCCTGCGCCCGTGCACACCCTTTGCCCCGCGGAAAACGGCATATAGGCGCTTCGCAAACAGTCTTTTCCGTTTTCGGTGCCAAACCGCGCGGGATCAAACGCATCCGGGCGGTCCCAAAGCCGTTCGTGGCGATGCAGGTGCCATGGGCTCAGCACAACCTGAGAGCCTTTGCGCACGTCGCGGTCCCGGAACCGTTCTGGCCGGCTGGCCTCACGCACCATCATGGGCACAGGCGGGTAAAGCCGCAGGGTTTCGCGGAACACGTCGCGCGCGACGCGCAGCTTGGCGATATCCGCAAAATCCGGGCCGCTGCCATCGTAGATCGCTGCGGCCTCTTCGGCCACGCGGGCCTGCCAGTCTGGATAAAGTGCGAGAAGATAGAGCGCCCAAGCGAGCGCAGACGCACTGGTCTCATGTCCCGCCAGAAAGAAAATCGCGACCTGATCGACCATTTCTGCGGTCTCGAACCGCTCTCCCGTTTCGGGGTCAGCGGTGGTCATAATCTTTGTGGCCAGATCATCGGGCGCGTCACCCGCCTTGATCTTTGCCATCCGGTCTTCAGTCAGTTGCGTGATCAGCCGTCGGATGATCGCGGCTGTCTCCCGCGTCTTGGCCTTGTGAAAACGCGGAAACCAGCTTGGCAGGGGCAAGAGCGCCCCCAGATTGACCACCGGTTGGGTCCTTTGATGGGCTTTGAATTCCTCAAAGACTTGCGAGGCGACCTCATGCTCAATCGGGATCGAAAACAGCGTGCGGAAGATCACATCTGCCGCTGCGTGGCTCGTTTCTCCTTCGATGTCGCGCGGTATGCCATCTGCGATCTGCGTCATCCGCGCGACGGCTGAATGACTGGCGCTCAGCATAGCCGGAAAAGTATCGCGCAGCCGCCCGCCTTCAAAGGACGGATCAATGATGCGACGCTGCCTGCGCCATGTCTCTCCGTTCGTGACAAACACCGAATTGCCCAAAAGAGGGGTCAACCCTTCGCGGATGCGGTCGGATTTGGGGAAGTCATCCGGGCGGCCCTTCAGCACCAGATCCACCAGTTCCGGCTGATTGCACATGTAGGACCGGAAGAAGGGCGTGCGAAACTCGGCCATCCAGGCCCGGTAGAGCCGCGCGGGCTGGGCCGAAAGGATGTCTTGCCGAAAGAGTTTCAGATACCGCCACAGCGTCACGCGCCCCTGCCGTGACGGCGGTTTGGGCGGGTGAAAGGGGCACTGGCCCGGCGCGGTCATGCAGCCATATCCGTGAAGCGATTGACCGCAGTCTCGATCCGGCTGGGGCTGGGCGCGCGGCCGTCGAACCGGTCGCTGAGCGTCATGGGCCCAGCCGTAATCTGAAAATAGTCATAGTCCCGTGGCCGATCAAACGCGCACAGATACTGGAAATGCAGCCGGAAAAACCGCCAACGCAGCTCCTTCCAGCGCTTTTCGCTCAGCGTTTGGGTGAAAGCCGCTGAAAGGATGAGGGGCCAGCGCTGCCCTGTCGGTTCCACCCCGGACACTTTGACCGGATCACATAACGCAAAGGCGCAGCCATCGCCCGGGGCTGTAACGTCAATCCAGGTCAGTTCATCGCGCGCGCTTAGATAATGCAGATCGCGCCGCAGACGGTGCGCATCCGGCAGGAAAGACACCATGGGCACGACATGACCCAAAGACAGAAAGGAAAGCTTAGGGCGCTTGTCCTGCGCCCCACCCTCCCGGATCAGATCGGCCAGAACAGACACTGCCAGATGCGCGCCCGACGAATGCCCGACCACCAACACCTCATCCACGTCCGTCTCCATGGCGTCTGTGATGGCGCGACTGAACTCTGCCATACGGGCCTCCAAC
>JBCCAJ010000523.1:0-1635 GCA_039814845.1 Pseudomonadota bacterium
CGCCTTCGTTTTTTGGGTCATCATCGGCATGGGCGAAGACCGCATCGTCATGGTCGCGCGCGTCGGACGGATCAATCGTGATAAGCGGCAGGTCTCGCAGATCTTCGCGCCCCTCAAGGCCCGCAGGTATCATCGCGTCGGCCTTAGCAATCACCTCATCGGGGAAATCATCCGGAATGCCGTGTTGATGAATAGCGATCAGCGACACCGCTTTGGGCGCCATCGGATCGCCCAGCCGTTGCACCACGCGGGCGCGGGGCAGGCCCATCCGATCCTTGGGGCCAGCGCTTTCGGCCTCTACCAATTCGCCATCCTGCGCCCCATTTGTGGCGTCGGAGGCCACCGCCCATTCCTTACTGTCACCCTTGTCGATGGGCTTGATCCGCCCGCCTTCCGCGCGCTTTCGAAAGAGCCCAAGGATCTTGCGCGGGTTGGTTCCGATCCGCCGAATGAGCCGCGCTTCATACTGATGCGGCTCGCCTTCCACCTCTTGCAGGCGCGCCAAAATCCTGTCGCCTTCCCCCATCGCCGGGTCAGACGCCCGATGCACGATGATCGCCACCGGGGCTGCGCCATCGCCATTCCATTCCATCGGTGCGGCCAGCAGCTCGCCATCCGGCGTCTGCCCCGACACGCGCAACACCGCCACGGGGGGCAGCTTATCGGGGTCGCGATAGGTCTTGCGGCGCTTGGTCAGGTGGCCTTCTTCCTCCAACTCTTTCAGCATGCGCTTAAGATCAATCTTAGCGGCCCCCTTGATGCCAAAGGCACGGGAAATATCGCGTTTTGAGGTTTGGGTCGGGTTGTCCGAGATCCATTGAAGGATGTCGGCTTTGTTCGGCAATTGGCTCATGAAGCTGATCTACCATGCCACAAAGGGAATGTCCCTTGCTTCATCTTTCCAAAAATACTCCCGCCGGAGGCACGAAATCCATGGCGGGACTTCACCGCAACCGCGCCACCTGGAAAATCGCCGCGGCCCCCCAGCCAGCAAAGATCGCAATGGCCAAGGACATCAGACCGTAGATCAACGGCATCTCGCGCGACAGGTTAAAAAGCCACCGCTCCAGCCCAACTTTGCGGACGTCTATTTGCGTCTCGTAAAGGGAGATCACCTCCCCACCGCGGGTCAGGAAGATGCGGATGGAATAGTCGCCCTCGGTCAGGTTCGCGGGCATGTCGATGGCGGTGCGGAACAGCGTCTGTTGGTCCACCTTCACGGCATTTTCGACGACTTGGTAGAGGTCTGCCTCTTCCCGGATGCGGATCACGGCCTGAGTGAAGTCCTGCGCCCCGCCAGACCCTGCGGCGGTTCCAAAAGCGGCCCCCACTGATTGGATCGCACGGTTGACGGACACGCGATATTGCAGGTCTTGCACATCGGTCAGGGCTGTCTCAAACGGCGCGCTGGTGGCGACCTTGTAGAAGCTGGGCGCGCTGTCGATGAGCACACTGTCGGTGTTCACCCAAATCCCGAAACGACGCGCCTTGCGCCGCACGAGCAATGGCTCTGACGGGCCGGAGGCGGCGACGACCACCTGCAACGGCGGACCTGCGGGGATTGGCTCTTCGCGTTTCACGGCACCGAAGACAAGGATTTGCGACCCGTCAAAGGTGGCGGTTATGGCCACCTCA
>JBCCAJ010000505.1:0-1954 GCA_039814845.1 Pseudomonadota bacterium
CCATTTGTCGGGCCAGTGCATTGACTAGCCAGGGTTGTCCCTGGGTTAGCTCATAGGCGCGTTGTATGGCTGCTGGCGTAAACACTTGTCCGGTATCGGTCGTCGCGCCCCGGATATCAGACCCGCGTGATCGCACCGCATCGACCAGCGCCGCCGCGATGCCGCGGGGGTCATAGCCGGCATGTTCGTAGAAATTCTTGTCCTCCGCGCTGATAAAGGCCTGCTTCACCAAATCGGGGATTTCTTCGGCCGGCGTGAACAGGCGGCGTTCCTGGGCAAACTCATCAATGATCCGGCCTTCGGTCGAATAAATCCGGCTGATCGTGGGGGGCTGATAATTGGCCAGGCTTTCATGGCTGGGCAGGTCCTTGCCATAGACAAAGAACACAGCCCCCAGGCTGAGCGCGACCATCAGCACGACCAGCGTCAGCAGGCTGAAGATTGATCCGAAAAAAGACATGATGCCACGAAGCAAGGTCAACTCCCCTTGATAGACCCAAGGTCACATATATTGGGCGTAAGCTACGCCGTCAAAACACATCCACGTTTTGACGGCACGTCACCGCCTATTGCCGCACAAGTTTGGCAGTTATTATTGCCGCACCAGTTTCGCGGAGGCCGCATCCGCAATTCGCCACGCCATCAACGCATCCCGAATGGCCGCGGCCATTTTGGCCCGCCAATCGGGATCACGGATATTGGCCAGATCCCGCTCACTCGACATGAACCCGATCTCCACCAGCACGGAGGGGATGTCAGGCGATTTCAGCACTGAAAACCCCGCCGACCTTAAGGGCCGCGAATTGAGTGGCAGGTTCTGCTGATAAATCCCGCCCCGTATGGCTTTGGCCAGCGTCTCCGATCGCGGCTGCGTCTCTGTGCGCGCCAGATCAATCAGCACATCGGCCACCACGTCATCTTGATGCGTCAGGTCGATGCCCGCCAGAATTTGCGTGCGATCATGGCGCGCGGCCAGCGCGGCACTGGCCTCATCCGAGGCCGTCTCAGACAGCGTATACACCGTTGCACCATGGGCCCGCCCATTGGTCAGTGCATCGGCATGCAGCGACACAAACACATCCGCGCCCAGTTCATGGGCGATGGCCACGCGCCGATCAAGCGACACAAACATGTCCTCCGAGCGCGTCATCGCCACGTCAAACCCCCCCGCCCGGATCAGTGTTTCCTGCAATTCCCGCGCAAAGCGCAGCATCAGCTCTTTTTCATTGGTCCCGGCCCGTTCCGCGCCGGGATCGACCCCGCCATGACCGGGATCGAGCACGACCAGAAGCGGTTCGTTTCCAGTCTGTCGTCCCATCACCACCGGCGGCAACCCATCCTCGGGCGCGGCCCAGCCCGGCATGGTCGGCGCACCGGAGCGTTCCACGAATGTCTGGTGGTCCACCTCCTGCAAACGCACCGACAAACGCGCGGCCCCGGTGACGTCTTCGATTTCCGCATTCGCCGTGGCCACCGCAAAAGGTGCATTCAAATCGACCACCATCCGCGACCAGCCCGGGCGATAGGCCCCCATGCGCACCGAAAACACCCCGTCCGCGCGATCCAGCGCCTCCGGATCAACCCCGGTCCAATCCACCTCCCGGAAATCCATCACCAGCCGCTCAGGCTCTGCCAGGGTAAACACCCGAAACGGCACGCCCTGCGTGAGGTCCAGTGTAATCTCCACCCCGCCTGACACATCCTGCATCGTGGAGCGTTCCGCCACCACGCGCGCCAACCCTGATAATTCCTGCGACAAATCCTGTGCCGCAGCATTCCGCGGCATGACGCATAGCGCCAAAGCCAAAACATGAAAAATCCTGATCATCCTGCTCCGCCGTGTTATCCGGTCGTTTCCAGTAGATTACACGACGGCGCGCAACTTGCCTACCGTCTGCGCGTTCTTCTTGCTGAAAATATCCCCGCCGGAGGCTTGAAGTCTCAACGCGCCGCC
>JBCCAJ010000279.1:0-4414 GCA_039814845.1 Pseudomonadota bacterium
GCCTAGCGGGTTGCCGCCATAGGTAGACCCATGCGTGCCTGCTGTCATGCCGGAGGCGGCCTCTTCTGTCGCGAGCACGCAGCCCAGAGGGAAGCCGCCGCCAATGCCTTTGGCCACAAGCATGACATCAGGCGTGATACCCGCCCATTCATGGGCGAAAAGCCTGCCCGTCCGGCCGACGCCGCATTGCACCTCATCAAGGACCAAAATGATGCCATGGGCATCGCAAAGCGCGCGCAGGTCCTTCAGAAACTGGTCGGAGGCGGGGCGAATGCCGCCTTCACCCTGAACGGGCTCGATCATGATACCTGCAGTCTCATCGGTGATCGCCGCTTCGATCGCGGCCAAGTCACCCCAGGGCAGATGTGTGAACCCCGGCAGAAGCGGGCCAAACCCGTGGGTCATTTTCTCTGACCCGGCGGCGGCGATCCCGGCAGAGGACCGGCCATGGAAGGAGCCTTCGAAGGCGATGAGGTTCACGCGCCCAGGCTGGCCTTTGTCATGCCAGTATTTGCGCACCATCTTCACCGCCAATTCACAGCTTTCCGTGCCGGAATTGGTGAAGAACACCGTATCTGCAAACGTGTGCGCCACCAGCTTGTCAGCCAACGCCTGTTGCTGCGGTATGTGATAAAGGTTCGACGTATGCCAAAGCGCCCCCGCCTGTTCCGTCAGTGCGGCGACCAACGCAGGATGGGCGTGGCCCAGCGCATTCACGGCGATCCCGGCCCCGAGGTCGAGAAATCGGCGGCCGTCGGCCTCAATCAACCAGCTGCCTTCGCCTTTGACGAAAGTGAGCGGTGCGCGGTTATAGGTCGGCAGGACGGAGGCGATCATAAGCGTGATCCTTTGAAAGAAGCCCATTAGGTGCCAAAGGCGGGCGGTCGTGTCAATTGTAAGGGGGGGGCGCAAGGCGCGCAGGTGATCAGGGGCGCGGGTTAGGCGCGTCGACGTCGGAGCGTGTGTGTGTGACGGTTGATCATGCGCGTGGTTTAGAGGCTTTCCCCGTCGGAGGGAAGAGAAAATTCATTGCCGCAGGGACAGGATACCCGCCAGCACGATCAGGGCAATACCGCCCAGCGTGATCGCATCGGGGAGCTCTGACAGAAGAACCGCCCCCCAAATGACAGCGAACCCCACATAGGCGAAATCGAATATCCCCACCACGGCAGGGGGCCCGTTTTGATAGGCAATGGCTGCGCCCACGCTGCCCAGCAAAATGGCCGCCGCCAAAAGCCCCATCGACAGCCATTCCGCCTGCCCCATTGGCGACCATGGCCCGAGCATGAAGCCCGTTTCCTGACCAAGGCCAAGCAGCGCAATGCCTGCGGCCGCAATCGCGCCGACCACGATGAAGCCCGCATTAAGACCCGCCGCGAGCAGGATAGGGTGGGCCTCACGACATTTGGTGCGGGTCAGGATCATCGCCAGCGCGTAGAGCACGGCAGAGAGCAACGGCAGGAGGGCGAAGAGATTGAAATCTCCAGCGCGGGGACGCAGGATCAGCATGACGCCCGCAAAGCCCAGCGCGACGGCGATCCATCCAAGCGGTCTGATCCGATCCCCGATCAACAGTGCCGAAAAGAGCGTTATAAAAATGGGCAGCGTGTAATAGGCCGCCGCCGCCACAGCGATGTCCAGATGGGGCAACGCAAAATAGTAGGCGATCCACATGGCAACCATCATGAGGCTGCGCAGCGTGGTCCACCCCAGCGCCGGGGGATGTCGGAGCGCCGAAGGCATGCGCCAAGCAAGATAGGCCAGAAGCAAGGGCAGGACGATGAGGGAGCGGATCACGAAAATCTGCCACATCACGAACTCGCCGCTGGTGAATTTGATCAACGCATCACCCAATGACAGCCCTAGAACAGACAGCAGGATGACCGATATGGCCAAAGGCAGATTGTCGGATCGGGTCGTGTTCATTGGCATGACGTTAGTGGGGTTTGACGATGCTGCCAATGACGCTTGCGAGTCCTTCTGTGAAAGGGCAAGGGTGGATTATGACCCCGCGCACACCCGACCCGGCCATGGCCGCTTTTTTGACCCTGCTGGCCGCCGCCTTTGTGGCCGGAACGACGCTGTTGGCCAAGGCACTGGGAACGGGGGCCCTGGGCGGGTTTGATCTTGGGCCTTCGCTACATCCGTTGCAGATCAGCCATGGGCGTTTCTTGTTCGCGCTGGTGGCAGTCTTGATATTCTTTGCCATCGCGCGACCGGGGCTGGGGCGGCCGAACCTGCCGCTTCATGCGGCGCGCTCTGGGCTGGGTTGGGGCGGCGTGACGCTGATGTTTGCTGCAGCCGCCTTCATTCCGCTGTCGGATGCCACGGCGATCAGTTTTCTCAACCCGGTCTTTGCCATGATGCTGGCCATACCATTTCTGGGTGAAAAGGTAGGGCGGGTACGGTGGAGCGCAGCTTTGATTGCACTGGCAGGGGCGATTATCCTGATCAGACCTGGGGCTGATGCGATTGAACTGGGCGCACTTTTGGCGCTTGGGGCAGCGGTGATGTTCGGGGCCGAGGTGATCTTGATCAAGCAACTGGCCGGGCAGGAAAGCCCCTCGCAGATTTTGTTAGTCAACAACGCCATCGGGGTGTGTCTGGCCAGCGTTGCCGCCAGTTTCATTTGGGTCTGGCCCACAGGCGCGCAATGGGCGGCGCTGGCGGGCATAGGGTTTCTCATGGCTGCCGCGCAAGCCTGTTTTGTCAACGCCATGGCGCGGGCGGATGCCAGTTTCGTCGCGCCGTTTTTCTATGCCACGTTGGTGTTTGCCGCCCTCTATGACGGGGTGATCTTCGGGGTGCGGCCTGACGCAGTGTCTGTCCTTGGGGCTGCGGTGATCCTGCTGGGGGCGGGTCTTTTGGCTTGGCGCGAGGCGCGGTTAAAGGGGGTTATGTGATGTTTCCAGATTTCGTCCGACCAATGCAGCCGGGGGAGGAAGACGCGGTCGATGCACTTCTGAGGGTCTGTTTCGAAGGCGATGCCGAGGCGCGGCTGGTGCGGGCCTTGCGCACATCAGGCGATATGGCCGGAGAGATGGTTTTGCCGATGGGCGACCAGGTTGTTGGCTACTATGCGCTTTCCGCCATGCGCGCGCCGTCAAGCTGGCTCGCGCTTGCGCCGGTCGCGATACACCCGGACCATCAGGGCCGTGGGCATGGACGGCGAATGCTAGGGCAATTGACGGCATGGGCCAAGGCCACCCGGCAATGGGTTGTCGTGCTGGGTGAGCCTGCGTTTTATGCGCGTGCCGGGTTCGATTTGGGGCGGGCGGCGGGGCTAACCTCCCCCTACCCGATCACGCACACGTTGGTGGCAGGCCCCGGAGAGGATGTGCCAGACTTGGTTCTAAAGTACCCCAAGGCGTTCAAGGCGTTCTGATGCCCCTTCTGTTGCTCACCACCCTCACGATGATCGCCTTTGCGTCCAATTCCCTGCTCAATCGGATGGCGCTGGCGGGTGGGCATATCGGCGCCGCGGATTTCGGGTCGATCCGACTGGTGGCCGGTGCAGTCATGCTTGGCGTGCTTTGCGTCGTGTTGCGCGGAGGCATCCAGCTGCGCGGCCCGGCTAGGGTCGCGGGTGTGCTGGCGCTGTTGCTTTACATGTACGCGTTCTCAACGGCCTATGACGCGCTGGATGCCGGGCTTGGGGCGCTGATCCTGTTTGGCGTGGTTCAGATCACCATGTTTGCCGGTGGGCTTTGGGCAGGGGAGAAGATGCCAGCGCGGCGTTGGGCCGGTGCGGCTATGGCCATGGCCGGGCTGGCCTGGCTTTTGTGGCCCGGCGAGGACGGCGGACAGGTTAGCGCGCTGCATGGCGGGTTGATGGCTGTCGCAGGATTTGGCTGGGGCATCTATTCGCTGGCCGGGCGGCTGTCGAAGGACGCACTGCAAGCGACGGCGGCCAATTTCATTCTTGCCGCGCCGTTGGGAGCCGTGATCGGGTTTGCTCTGCCTGGTGAAGCTGTGGCAATTGCCCCCACTGGTATCTGGCTGGCCATCATCTGCGGGGCAATCACTTCGGGCGTGGGCTATGCCATGTGGTATCAGGTATTGCCACAATTGCAGGCCTCCGTCGCGGCAGTTGCACAACTGACAGTGCCGGTGATTGCGATGTTGGGCGGTGTGGCGTTGCTGGGTGAGGTGCTATCGCTGCAGGCGCTTTTGGCCTCCGCGTTGGTTCTGGGCGGCGTGGCTGTTTCGGTTTTGCGCTAGGCGTCAGAACCGCCGGCAATCCGTAAAGCCTTCATCGGCCAGGAAATCCCCGAAATCAACGGAACGCGCATCTTCCAGGCGCAAAGACAGGTTCAGCATCGCGGCTTCAATCCGTGTCCTGTCATACTCATCGGCGCATTTGTACTGCGTGGACCAATCGCTCCACCTGATGTCAAAGACGGTGGCCCGGCCA
>JBCCAJ010000152.1:0-6475 GCA_039814845.1 Pseudomonadota bacterium
CATGACCGTATCCGACCCGGATTTCACCATCGGGATTGAGGAAGAATACCTGTTGGTGGACCGTGACAGCCTCGATCTGTCCGAGGCGCCCGAGGACCTGATGGAGGCGTGCCAATCAGAGTTGCAAGATCAGGTCGCGCCGGAATTCCTCAAATGCCAGATTGAGATCGGCACGAAGGTTTGCGCCACCATTGGCGAGGCGCGCGATGATCTGCGCCACCTGCGCGCGTGCGTGGCCAAGCAGGCGGCCAAGTTTAACCTTGCCCCCATCGCCGCCTCTTGTCACCCGTTCTCGGATTGGCGTGATCAGGCCCATACACCGAAAGAGC
Organism: Pseudomonadota bacterium; assembly: GCA_039814845.1. Taxonomy (GTDB): domain Bacteria; phylum Pseudomonadota; class Alphaproteobacteria; order Rhodobacterales; family Rhodobacteraceae; genus Roseovarius. The sequence goes on from JBCCAJ010000152.1 coordinate 330, forward strand.
GCTATGAAAGCCTGCAATACGATCTGCAGGGCGTGGTAGAACGAATGCTGATCTGCGGGATGCATGTGCATGTGGGGGTGGACGACCCTGACAAGCGCATCGACCTGATGACGCAACAGATGTATTTTCTGCCGCATCTTCTGGCGCTCAGCTGTTCCTCACCCTTCTGGCAGGGCCGCGATACGGGGCTGCATTCCTATCGCCTCACGGTTTTTGACAACCTGCCACGCACCGGGTTGCCACCCATGTTGGGCAGTTTCTCTGAATTCGAACGCTCCGTGCAGGTGCTGACCGATCTGGGCGTGATCGAAGACAGCTCCAAGATCTGGTGGGATCTGCGACCATCGTCGAAATTCCCCACGTTGGAGACGCGGATTTGCGATGTGCAGCCTGCGTTGGAGGATACGCTGACGCTTGCCGCACTCATACAGGCGCTGACGCGGATGCTGTACCGACTGGCCAAGAAGAACCAGCGCTGGCGCATCTATGACCGCTTTCTCGTGGATGAAAACCGCTGGCGGGCACAGCGCTATGGCACGTCCAAGGGTCTGATTGATCTGGGACGGCGTGAGATCGTGTCGATGCCCGATCTGATGGAAGAGATGATCGACCTACTGGGCGAAGACGCAGAAGCCTGCGGTGCGTTGCAGGAGGTTGCGCGGGTGCGCGAGATGGCGCAAGAGACCAGCGCGGCGCGCCAGAGGGCCGTGTTTGAGGATGCCACGTCACAGGGTCAGGACCGGCAAGAGGCACTGCGCGGCGTTGTCCGCCATCTGATGGATGAATTTCACCGCGATCTATGATGGGCGTTCAAAAATCAGGGCTTGCCATTGAACCTGCCATCCTGTTGCGGTAGCCCAAGTTCGCATTTGGCAAAGGAGCCACACCATGCGCATCGGTCTTTACCCCGGCACGTTCGACCCTATCACCTTGGGCCATGCCGACATTATCCGACGGGCGGCCACATTGGTGGACAGGCTTGTGCTGGGCGTGGCGATCAACCGCGACAAGGGGCCGCTTTTTTCGCTGGAAGAGCGGGTGGCGATGGTGGAGGCCGAGGCCGGCAAGATCATGGCGGGGATGGGGACCGAATTGGTGGTGCATCCTTTTGAAAACCTGCTGATTAACTGCGCCCGTGATGTGGATGCCTCTATCATCATTCGTGGCCTGCGAGCTGTGGCGGATTTTGAATATGAATTTCAGATGGTGGGCATGAACCGCGCGCTGGACGCATCCATCGAGACGGTGTTTTTGATGGCAGATGCGCACCATCAGGCGATTGCGTCGAAGCTGGTGAAAGAGATCGCACGGCTTGACGGAGACGTGAGCAAGTTTGTCACCGCCGATGTGCATGAGGCGTTGTTGGGGAAATTCAACAAGGCTTGACGCACGAATTCTTTAAAAGAATTCGTCCGCAGTCTTTTAAAGACTGCGCGGTCCTGCAATTTGATCAAATTTCATTACAAGGGTGGAATTGGCGCCTCCGACATGGGAAAAGGCAGGTATCCTGACCTAATTCAAGATGACAGCCATGGCACACAGACCAATCCGCATTGCCATAAACGGGTTTGGCCGTATTGGACGCACGTTGTTGCGTGTCTTGATGGGGCAGAGGGACGATTTTGAGATTGTTTTGATCAACGATATCGAACCGCTTGAGACCTGCGCCTACCTCTTTGAATATGACAGCGTGTTCGGGCCGTGGTCGGGCGAGGTCAGCACCGAGCCCGAAGAGCTGATTGTCGACGGGCTGTCCATTCCGTTTCATGCCGAACCTGATCTGTCGAAGCTTGATCTGAACGGTGTGGATCTGGTGCTGGAATGCACTGGCATGGGGGGCACGCGCACGGTGGCCGAGCGGGGGCTTCTGGCTGGGGCCACTGGGGTTTTGGTGTCGGGTCCTGCGGCGGAGACCGACATCACCATCGTCATGGGCGCCAATGAAGGCGATCTGACGGATCAACGCATCGTGTCCAATGCCTCTTGCACCACCAATGCGTTAGCGCCCTTGGCGCGGGTTCTGGATGATGCCTTTGGGATTGTCAGCGGGCAGATGACGACCGTGCATTGCTATACCGGGTCTCAGCCGACGGTCGACAAACCCCGTGCCGCGCCGGAACGCAGCCGGGCTGCGGCGCTGTCGATGGTGCCTACGACCACGAGCGCCCAGCATCAGACCGGTCTTGTGTTGCCGCGTCTCAAGGACCGGATCGAGGCGCGGGCGATCCGAGTGCCGACGGCGAGCGTGTCGGCGATTGATCTGACCTTGCACACAGAGCGGGATGTGACTGAGGCGGTTGTGAATGAGGTGCTGCGCGCGTCGGCTGACGGGTCGGATGTGTTTGGCTGGACGGAAAAGCCCCTGGTCAGTGCAGATTTGCGCGCGCGGCCCGAAAGCCTTGTGATTGTGGGGCCGGAAACGTCCGTGTCCACGGGCGGGCTGCTGCGCGTCTTTGGCTGGTACGACAATGAATGGGGATTTTCCTGCCGTATGCTCGATATGGCAAGGTTGATGGCGCGCAGATAGGTCGCACACCTGGTATCAGGTGCGGATCATCGCCTTGATGGCGGCCGCGTGGTCCGGGGTGGCGTTCAGCGTGTCCTCAGACAGGCTGCGCACCTCCGACATCAATGCATCCTTTTCCACGATGCGATCAAAAAGGCCCCACGAGAGCGCCGTTTCCGTGTCAGTCTTGGCCCCGCCCATGAAGATCATTTTCGCCCTCGCGGGTCCAACAAGTTGGGCCATGCGTGGGGGATCGGACGGTTGCGGCAGGAAGCCCAGCTTCATGACAGGGTAAAATGCCTTTGATCCCGGCACCGCGATGCGCAGATCACAAGCCAGAACCATGCCCATGGCGCCACCCGCCACTGTGCCGTTGAGTGCGGCGATGGTGAGGCAGGGCAGGGCGGTCAATGCGCCCGAGAGGCGTTCCCAGACAGGGCTCAGCGCGAGACCCGCGCGGGCTGCCTCCAGATCGGCCCCGGCGGAAAACACCTTGCCCGCGCCGGTCAGCACCAGGACGCGGGCGTCTTGCGCCGCCTCTGCGATGTCGGTCAGTTCCGACAGCATCTCCTCGGTCAGGGAGTTGGCCTTTTCAGGGCGGTCGATCGTGGCGATCCAGAGCCCGCCGTCCTTCTCAAGCCGGATCATATCAGGCCCACCTGACGGCGGATGCCTTCATCGCGCAGGCTGATATCGCTGCCCAGATGATCATCGGCCTCGGCACTGCACATCCACAAAAGCGCCCGCGCGGGCCATTCGGCGGGGATGTGATCCTCCCAGTCCAGATTGGACACCGGGTTGATGCCGCTCGACTGGATCTCTCGCTGCATCTGGGTGGCGACGGTGCCAGGGGACAGGCCCAGCACACGAATGCCCGCCTCGCGGTTTTCCTTGTCGGCACAGCGGGTCAGCATCAAGGCCCCGGCTTTGGAGCTGCAGTAATGGCTCCAGCCTTCAAGCGCGCTGGTGGCAGCACCCGAACTGATCGTGATGATCGTGCCGCCGCCTGCGGCCTTCATCACAGGCAAAGCAGCGCGCATTCCAAAGAAAACACCCTTTAGGTTGATATCAATGACGCGGCCCCAATCGTCAGGGTTCAGGCCGTCCAGGTGGCCAATGGGATCAATGATGCCCGCATTGCCGATCAGCACATCAAGCCCGCCAAAGGCGCTTTCGCACAAGGCGACGGCGGCTTGCATATCTTCATAGCGGCTCACATCGCAGGCAATGGCGCGGGCGGTGTTGCCGATCTCGGACGCAAGCGCCTGGGTATCGCCGGTACTGCGGGCCGCCAGCACCACATTGCCACCGGCCGCCGCGAACACCCGCGCCGCGGCCGCTCCGATGCCACGGCTGGCCCCCGTGATCAGCGTTGTTTTTCCAGTCATATCCATGGCAGCTGCCCTTTCGCCCGCAATCCGGAATCAAACAGACCTTGACCCCCGGTTGTCTTGGGCAGAAGCTACACAAGACTGTAAAAAACGGAAGGGCCGATCATGACGTGTTTCAATTCCCCGAAAACCTGGACGTTGTCGGCCGCGGCCTGCCTGATGGGCGGCACCGCAATGGCGGATATTTCTGCGGAAGCCGTGTGGGAAGACTGGACCACCTACATGGCGGCGTCGGGCTATGAAATGACGGCTGAGGAAAGCCGCAACGGCGATGATCTGGTGCTGTCAGACATCACCATGAAAACGGTGATCCCGGAAGAAGACGTATCCATTGCGATCACCATGACGGAAATGACGCTGACGGATAATGGCAACGGCACCGTGTCAATTGCCTTCCCCGAAACGATGCCGTTGACTGTTGTGGTGGACGCACCGGGCGAAGACCCGGTCAATGTCGCGGCGAGCTACACCACAAGTGATTGGTCTGCCTTGGTGGCCGGTGATCCGGGCAATATCAGTTACACCTATTCGGCCTCCTCCATCGGGTTGACGGTTGATGAGATCACAGTGGATGAGGTCACGATGCCGATGTCCGCCATCGGCCGTGCTGAGATGTCGATTGCTGACATTGCGGGATCATCCCAATCCAAATCCGGCGCGCTTTACGAAACTGCACAGAAGATCACCACGGGGGCCATCAGCTATTTGGTGGACGTGACCGATCCTGACGGGGCAGAAGGCCGTCTGGTTCTGCAAGGTGGGGCCGATGCGATGGACACAGCCGCCATCGCCGCGCTGCCTGAGGATGGCGATATGGCGGACATGGCCGCCATGATCGAAAAAGGCTTTGCGGTCGATGGTCAGATTGCCTTTACGGGCGGGTCGCTTGACATGAACTTCAATGAACCCGGCAATATCTTTCAGTGGAAATCCAAATCCGCCAGCAGTGAGTTGGGTGTCACCATGAATGCCAATGGTTTGGCCTATGCGCTGTCGGCCAAGGGCCAAGACATTTCATTGGCGGGGTCTGACATTCCGTTGCCGATTGAAATCTCTGCGCAGGATACCGGTTTGGGCCTCACGATCCCTGTAAGCGCGCGCGATGAATTGCAGCCCTTTGCAATGGACGTCACTCTGGCCGACTTTGCAGTGTCCGATCTGATCTGGAGCTTGATTGACCCAACCTCGCAATTGCCGCGGGACCCAGCCACATTGACAGTCGGGTTGGTGGGCACGATGAAGCTGCTGGTCGATATTCTGGACCCCGACACCATGGCGCAGATGGAAACAGGCGCGGCTCAACCCGGTGAATTGCATTCGCTGGAAGTGACGAACCTCAAGGTGAGTGCGGCTGGCGCTGAGCTTTTGGGCGGTGGATCCTTCACTTTCGACAATTCCGACCTGACCACCTTTGACGGAATGCCGGCGCCAACAGGCAAGTTGGACCTGTCGCTTTCGGGCGGCAACGGGCTTTTGGATAAGCTGGTGAACATGGGGCTTATCCCTGAAGGTGACGCGGGCGGTGTGCGCATGATGATGGGGCTTTTTGCCGTGCCTGGCGATGCGCCAGACACGCTGAATTCCACGATCGAGGTGCAGGGCAACGGCCAGATCTTCGCCAATGGGCAGCGCATTCAGTAGGTCTGGCGTCAGTTCTCGGCGACGGTCCACAAACCTGGCGGCGTCGCCGGGCCCCGGGTGGGGCCCTCCTCTAAGCGATTGCCGGCAACGCGTGCGCAGCATGCCTGAGAGAGGGCAGCGGACGAAGACGCGGCAGAGCGGGACGCCTTGAACCCGCGCCGATCTTTTGGCTTTTTCTTCGCCTCATTCCAACACACCGGCTTGCAGGGGCCTAACCACCGGTCTACCTAATCGCCAGTTCACCCCCCACCGCATGAGGCATCCATGACCACCAATCTTGACGACCTGACAGATGCCTTGCTTTCTGCCGCCAAAAGGGCGGGCGCCGATGCGGCGGACGCCATTGCACTGCGCGGCAGTTCTGTGCGTGTCGGCGTGCGCGCCGGGGCGCTGGAGCAGGCTGAAAGTGCAGATGGCACAGATATTGGTTTGCGGGTCCTGATCGGCGGTCAACAGGCCTGCGTGTCGGCATCCGACACCAGCCTAACCACAATCAGCATTCTGGCCGAACGGGCCTGCGCCATGGCCAAAGAGGCCCCGGTTGATCCAAATGCTGGCCTCGCTGACCCGGACCAGTTGGGCCATGGCTGCGATTTGGCCGCGCTTGA
>JBCCAJ010000407.1:0-3076 GCA_039814845.1 Pseudomonadota bacterium
GGCCGCATCACGGATCGACGGCGGCACGGCGCGAAGGCTTGCGCGGGTCGAGATGATGATCGTGGGCAGCGTCATGAGCGTCAGAACGAGACCACCCACCAGTGGGGCCGATTGTGGCAAGTGCATGAATTGGATGAAGACGGCGAGCCCGAGGATACCGAAAACGATCGATGGCACAGCGGCCAGGTTCGAAATGTTCACTTCGATCAAATCGGTGAAGCGGTTCTTAGGCGCAAATTCCTCAAGGTAGATCGAGGCCGCCACGCCAATGGGCAGCGACAGAACCAACACCACCAGCATCATGAAGAACGACCCAATAACAGACGCCCCGATGCCTGCACCGCCGGGATTGTCCACGCCTGAATCTGCTCCGGTGATGAAATTCCAATTGAAGGCCGATTTGATGATCTCGGCCTCATATAGCGCGTCTACCAGATCCAGATCGCTTTTCTGCAAAAATCGGCTGTCGACCAACGTGTCCCGCGTCACGCGGCCGTTGAAGTAGCCATCCACGCGGGAGGCGGCGGACAGCTCAAAAGTTTGCGGCGTGCCGATGGTGTCAGGATTTTCGCGGTAGAACTCGCGGATATCCGCGCCCACCTTGCCCATCAGGCGTTCAATGGCCTTTTCATCGAACGAAACCTCAAGCCCTTTGTCTTCCAGCTTCGCCTGAAGGCCCGCGATAAAGAGGTTAGAATAGGCCTTGGTCTTGAACAACTGGCCTTCGGCATCATCGAACTGCTCTTGCGTGATGGTGAATTCCATCTCCACCACAGTGTGGGTGAAGGCAGGCAGGCCAGAGCGGATAATGGACACGGCCAGGATCACGAGGAAGGCCACACCGATAAAGATCGCGGCAACGCCATAGGCTTTGAACCGCTTCTCTGCCGCGTTGCGTTTCTTGGTGCGCGCATCCGTGGTGGTCAAAGACCCGTGCGCGGTGCCCATGGACATATCGGTCATTCATACTGCTCCCGGTATTTGCGCACGATGTAGAGGGCGAAGATGTTCAGCCCCAGCGTGATGATGAAAAGCGTGATGCCCAGGGCAAAGGCGACCAACGCCTCCGGTGAGGCGAAGTCGCTATCACCTGTCAGCTGGCTCACGATCTTGGCGGTCACCGTGGTCATGGCCTCAAACGGGTTGAGCGACAGCTTGGCCGCCGCCCCTGCCCCCAGCACGACGATCATCGTCTCTCCGATGGCGCGAGAGGCTGCGAGCAAGATTGCGCCCACGATCCCGGGCAGCGCGGCGGGCAAGACGACCTGCTTGATCGTCTCGGATTTCGTGGCACCAAGGCCATAGGATCCATCGCGCATGGCTTGCGGAACCGAATTGATGATGTCGTCGGACAGCGAACTGACAAAGGGGATCAGCATGATGCCCATGACCAACCCGGCGGTCATGACAGCGGTGCCCGATTGCATCCAGCCAAAGCCGTCATCGCCGAAAACACTCACCAGCAAAGGCCCCACCGTCAACAGCGCGAAAAGGCCGTAGACGATTGTGGGGATACCCGCCAAAACCTCCAGCATGGGCTTGGCGAAGGCGCGGAAGCGGGGGGAGGCATACTCCGAGAGGTAAATCGCCGCGAAAAGGCCGATGGGGACGGCCACGGAGAGGGCCACGATAGAGATATAGAACGTGCCCCACAGAAGCGGGATAATCCCCAAATCAGACCCCCCTCCCCGGCCCGAAAAGCTGGGCGCCCAGGTCAGGTTGGTGAAAAACTCGGACGCTGGGTAAAGGGTGAAGAACTCATAGGTATTGAAAACGAGCGACAGAACGATCCCGACCGTGGTCAGAATGGCGATCATGGCGGCAGCAATCAGCAACGCGCGGATGCCGTTTTCCACCACATTGCGCGCGCGGAAGTCGGCGTTGGTCTCTCGCAGTGCGAAAATCAAACCGATAAGGGCCAAGACCAATACGGCGAAGTCTTTGTACAGATGCCCCGCTGTGTTCATCACGCGGTAGTCTTGCGCGGCACGCAAGATTGGTTGCGTGACATCAGATGTCACGATCTGGCCCGCATCTTTCAGACGTTGTGTCACATCGCTTAGGTCGGCACGGGCGTTGCGGGCAAAGTCTTCATCCATAATGCCCGCCGCCACGGCGTTTTCAATGCCTTCGGACGTGCGACGCACTTCGGCCATCACCAGCCCGCGCGTGGATCCTTCAGACACGGCACTGGCTGGCAAGGTCGCAGAGATCGTATTGGCAACATAAAGCGGCTGCGCAATCAGCCAGACCACCATGAGCCCAAAGGCTGGCACCATCACCTTCAACGCGACATTCCAGCCATAGTAGTTGGGCAGAGAATGGAGCCCCCGGCTTTCGCCGCCTGCGCTGGCCAAAGCCCTGCTGCGGCCCAGGATGAACCCGGCAAGCGCGATGCCAAGCACCACCATGATCAGCCAAAAAAGCGGCATCCTGTCCCCCAGCAGCCTTTAATCATTGCGTCCGGGGCCGAAACCGCCCCCGGACATGTCATTGCTTCAGATCAGGAACCGGAGCCGATGGTCGAGCCGGCCGCAATAGCAGCCTGCGTGTCGGCCAGTTCAGGATCGGGCACGAGGCCGTAAGTGGCCAGCGGGCCTCCGGAGCCTGCGATCTCATCGGCCATGAAGAACTGAGCATATTCCTGCAGGCCGGGGATTACGCCGATATGCGCTTTCTTGACGTAGAAGAAGAGCGGCCGGGACACCGGGTAAACACCGGACGCGATGGTTTCCGTCGACGGGGAAATGCCGCCCATGGTCGCCACTTTCAGTTTGTCCTGGTTGTTTTCGTAGAAAGACAGACCAAACACACCAATACCGTTGGTGTTGGCGTCGATGCGCGCCAGCGTTTCGGTGTAGTCGCCGTCGATATCCACGGATTTGCCATCCTGACGCACGTCGAGGCAGGCATCTTCTGCATCATCCTCAGTCATGCCCGCGTCCATCATTGCAGCCATGGCGCCGGTGTCTTCGCAGCCCTTCAGCAGGACCTTGTCTTCGAAGACTTCGCGCGTGCCGTGCTTGGTGCCGGGGATGAACATGGCGATTTCCACGTCGGGCAGGTCGGCGTTGAA
>JBCCAJ010000053.1:0-10433 GCA_039814845.1 Pseudomonadota bacterium
GAAAGCGCGGCGGGACGGTTGGTGATCGTGGCCATCGTGATCGCCATGGGTGCGCTGATCGTGTCGGAATGGCTGGCACGACGTGTCGCCAAACGGGTGGGTGGGACATGACACTTTCGGTTCGTCTGTCGCATGCGTTTGAGGGTTTTGATCTCGACATCGCGTTCGAAGCTCCGCCGGGTGTGACCGCCCTCTTTGGGCCATCGGGTTCCGGTAAAACCAGTGTCATGCGCGCGGTGGCGGGACTTTTTGAACCTGACAGCGCTCAGATCACCCTGGAGGATGCAGCCCTTATAGGCACCCCACCGCATAAACGCCGCATTGGATACATCTTTCAGGATGCCCGCCTCTTCCCTCATTTGACTGTTCATCAGAATCTGACCTACGGCGCGCGCTTTGCGGGGTCTGGCGACGGCCCGTCTCATGAGCGTATTATCCAAATGCTGGGCCTCGACCATTTGCTGGATCGCCGCCCCGCCAACCTATCGGGCGGAGAAACGCAGCGCGTCGCCATTGGCCGCGCACTGTTGGCGCGACCACGTCTTATTCTTGCAGATGAACCGCTGGCCTCCCTTGATGAGGCACGCAAATCGGAGATCCTGCCCTATTTTGAGCGTCTGGCAGAGGAGGTCGACACGCCCGTCCTCTACGTCACGCATTCGGTCCGGGAACTGGCACGGTTGGCCTCCCACGTGGTTGTTTTGGATAAAGGCCGCGTGGTTCGATCCGGTCCGGTCAGCGAGGTGCTGAGCGATCCTGATGGTTTGGGTGAAAACATCCGCGCGATGGGCTCTGTGCTGCGTGCCACGATCGCAAGGCATCATGAGGATGGGCTCACTGAACTTGACGCGGGCGGCGCGCCTCTTTTCCTGCCGCGCCTAGATCGGGAAACCGGTGCTTCTGTACGACTGCGGGTGTCGGCCCATGACGTGATCTTGTCCCGCGCGCGTCCCAAGGGCCTTTCTGCGCTCAACATCCTGCCGGGCAAAGTGATTTCGATCCGTCCGCGCGATGGTGTGGGCACACTTGTGTCCCTCGACACCTCTGCCGGGCTCTGTGTTGCCCGTATCACCCGGCGATCCGCAGAGGCATTGAAACTGGAAACTGGGGCAGAGTGCTTTGCGGTGATCAAAACCGTATCCATTGCACCCGATGACATCGGCGGCGGCTCGCGAGGCTGACAGGTATTCCTTGACGCAAGCCGGGTCGTTGACCCAGACTGAACGCAAGAGCCATGCGACAGCGTTCGCCGCTCACGGCAGTTTCACAGGCAAAACCCGGTTCACGGCACATGTTTTTTTGTGGCCCGTTTTGTCGAGCAGCAAGTTTGGCTGTTTGACATAAAGGGGAGGAACATCATGCGGGTCTTTACGGTTCTCGGACCATCGCAATCCGGCAAATCCACACTTATCGACGGGATCACGGGGTTGGAGCCTCAGCGCTCAACTTCTTTGACCATGCAGGACGCGGCCAAGATCACGCAGTTCAGCTTCATGGGCGAGGAATGGTGCGCCATTGATATCGCGGGCGGGGCGGAGAACCTCTCCACCGCAGGACCGGCCTTGGCGGCAAGTGATGCTGCTGTCCTTTGCGTGGGGGCCGATGCCGAGGGGGCGGTGCTCGCCGCGCCCTATTTCAGGCTCATCGAAGAAGCAGGGATCCCCTGCTTTCTTTTTGTGAACCGTGTGGATGTGGCCCAGGGCCGGATGAGCGAGGTCATCGCTGCGCTTCAGATCTATTGCCGCCACGGGATTGCGTTGCGACAGGTTCCCATTCGTGAAGGCGGCCAGATTGTGGGCGCGGTCGATCTGATTTCTGAGCGTGCCTGGGCCTATCAGGAAGGCAAGCCTTCGGCGCTCATTGAATTGCCCGACAGCGTGGTGGGCCGGGAACAGGAGGCGCGAACGGACCTTCTGGAAACGCTCGCTGATTTTGACGATGCGCTGCTGGAACAGCTGATTGAGGATCAGCACCCGCTGACGGAGGATGTCTATCAAACCGCGACAACGCTGCTGCAACAGCATGACTTGGTGCCCGCGCTGATGGGATCCGCGGAACATCGCAATGGCATGCTGCGCCTGATGAAATCCCTCCGCCACGAAGCGCCGGATGTGAGCGTCGCCCGCGATCGTTTGGGGCGCGCGGGCGCACTTGCGGTGGCGTGCACGGGCGATCATGTGAAGCATCTTGGAAAAACACTGCTGCTGCGCGCTATGGCGAATGGTGTGGGGCAGGGCCGCGCGCTGGGTGGTCACTCTTTGGGTAACATCACGGAACTGGATGCCAAAACGCCGATGTCTGAGTTGGTGCCGGGCCAGATCGCGCTGGCGCTGAAAAGCGATCATTTGAATGTGGGTCAGTGTTTTGAGGCCGATGCGTGCAGTGACCTGCCGGACTGGGCCGCAACGCATCCCGGCACTTATACCCGCGTGATCACGCCTGTGAAGGACCGCGATGAAACGCGGCTTTCCACCGCACTCGACCGTTTGGTTGAGATTGACACCGGGTTAAATGTGGCGCCCGATCCGCAATCAGGACATGCAATGCTGCGCGCGCAAGGCCCGCAACATTTCCGCAGGGTCGTCGCCAAACTGTCGGATGGCTTTGGCGTTGAGGTGAAAGAACACGCCATGCCGCCTGCCTATCGTGAAACCATTCGGCGGCCTGTGACGCACCGATACCGGCACCGCAAGCAATCTGGTGGGGCGGGGCAATTTGCTGATGTGGCGATTGAGGTGCGGCCTTTGGCGCGCGGTGCTGGCGAAAGATTTAATGAGGTGGTCAAGGGCGGCGCTGTCCCGCGCAATTACGTTCCTGCGGTCGAAGCGGGGATGCGCGAGGCGTTGATGGAAGGGCCGCATGGCTTCCCGATTGTTGATGTCGCCGTCACCCTCATGGATGGCAAACATCACGCCGTTGACAGCTCCGATTTCGCCTTCCGCATGGCGGGCAAGGCGGCCACGCGGGAGGCCGTTGCCGTGACCGGCGCGCAGTTGCTTGAACCCATTGCCCAGGTTCGGATCCACGTGCCTTCGATCTACGCAGGCAGCCTGGTGCCGACAGTGTCAGCCCTGAAAGGTCAGGTGCTTGGTTTCGAAGGCCACCCCACGGCGGCGGGCTGGGACGTGTTCCGCGCCATGTTGCCGATGAGCGCGCTGGATGATCTTGCCATGGCGCTGGCCAGTGCCGCACGCGGCACCGGTTGGTTTCGGGCCGAGTTCGATCATTACACCGAGGCGCGGGTGGAGGACCTTGCCAAAGCCTGATTGGGGGCCAGCCCCCAAACCCCCGGGATATTTTTAGCAAAAAGAAGCCGGGATCTCGTTGTTTCATTTGGCCGGAAATATCCCCGGCCCGAAAACAAATTACGGCATTAAGTTTTCAAGAGCTGCAGCGCCTCACCAAGGTCAATCGCGCCATCATAAAGCGCGCGTCCTGAGATCGCGCCATTGAGCACTGCACCACTATCCTTGAGCGCTTGCAGGTCGTTCAGGCTTGAAACACCGCCCGAAGCAATGACGGGGATGGAGACTGCGCGCGCAAGCGCCGCCGTGGCCTCCACGTTCGGGCCTTGCATGGCGCCGTCGCGGTTGATGTCGGTGTAGATGATAGCGGCTACGCCTGCGTCCTGAAAAGACCGTGCCAGATCGGTGGCGTCCACATCCGTCTCTTCGGCCCAGCCGCGCGTCGCGACACGACCGCCACGGGCATCGATCCCGACAGCGACCTGACCCGGGAAAGCGCGTGCGGCGTCACGCACCAGATCGGGGTTTTCGACGGCCACCGTCCCCAGGATCACGCGGGCCAGACCTTTGGACAGCCAACGTTCAATCGTGGCCATATCGCGGATACCGCCGCCAAGCTGTGCAGGCACTTGCGTGCGCGCAAGAACCTCCTCAACCGCTGCGCCATTCACCGGCTCCCCGGCGAAAGCGCCATTGAGATCAACAAGATGCAGCCATTCACACCCTGCCTCCACGAAGGCCATGGCCTGCGCTGCGGGGTCATCGTTGAAGACTGTGGCCTTTTCCATATCCCCCTTCAAAAGGCGCACGGCCTGCCCGTCTTTGAGGTCGATCGCAGGGTAGAGAATCATGGGCCAGCCTTCCTTTTACAAGTCGCGGGCCGTGTCGCATGACGCTACGGCATTTGCAACGTGGGCCCTCAAACACGACCCCCAAGCGACCCAACGTCATTCTTGATTGGTGCGCGAAGTCACGTCACGCTGTGGCCAGTTTTTCGGGAGGACCCAATATGAAGAAGATGATTGCAGCGACCACCGCGCTTTTGATGACGGCTGGCGCAGCTATGGCCGACCCCGCCGCGGGGCTGTGGCGCAGTGAACCAAGTGAAACCGGCAGTGTTTTGCACGTGCGTGTTGCGCCATGTGGGGCACAGGTTTGTGGTGTGATCCAGAAAGCCGTTGATAAGAACGGCCAGACGGTGGCCAATTATGAACACCAAGGCAAAACCATGATCTGGAACATGAACCCGCAGGGCAATGGGGCCTATGCCGGGGGCCGGATCTGGGCGGCAGACACGGAAAAGACCTACAAGTCCAAAATGCAGCTGCTGAGCGCCAACCAGCTCAAGGTCGAAGGCTGTATCATCGGCATTTGCCGTGGCCAGACCTGGGTGCGCTTGCGCTAATCACCTGCGCAACCAGCATAACATTCAAGAGCCCCTGACCCACGGCGTCGGGGGCTCTTTTTTGTTTGTTAACGAATAGTAAATTGCTGGAACACAAAGAGAACATTCGCTTTCCTTGATCCCCGCCCTGCGCTATATTTCAGGGCAATGAGCAGTTTTGATGAAAGCGACGTCTTTGAAGGCGCCTCCCTTGCCGCGCGGGCCATGGCAGCGCGGCCTATGCCGTATCTGGAGGGTCTCAATCCCGCGCAAAGAGAGGCGGTTGAAGCGCTCGAAGGCCCGGTTCTGATGCTCGCTGGTGCGGGCACGGGCAAGACGAAGGCGCTGACCACGCGGTTGGTGCATTTGCTCAATACCGGCACGGCGCGGCCCAATGAAATCCTGGCGGTGACTTTCACCAACAAAGCCGCACGAGAGATGAAGAACCGCATCGGCGGAATGCTGGGTGAGGCGGTGGAGGGGATGCCCTGGCTGGGCACGTTCCATTCGATCTGTGTGAAGCTGCTAAGGCGGCATGCGGAATTGGTCGATCTAAAGTCGAATTTCACCATTCTGGACACCGACGATCAACTGCGGTTGCTCAAGCAATTGGTGCAGGCCGCGAACATCGACGACAAACGCTGGCCCGCGCGGATGTTGATGGGGATCATCGACAGTTGGAAAAACCGGGCGTGGACGCCAGAGAATGTGCCTGCATCGGAAGCCGCAGCTTATGACGGCAAGGGGCCCGCGCTTTACGCGCAGTATCAGGCCCGAATGAAGGAGCTGAATGCCGTCGATTTTGGCGATCTGCTGCTCCACATGGTCACGATTTTCCAGACCCATGAGGATGTCCTGAACCAGTATCAACGCTGGTTCCGCTACATCCTGGTGGACGAATATCAGGACACCAATGTGGCACAGTATATGTGGCTACGGCTCTTGGCGGGCGGGCACAAGAATATCTGCTGCGTAGGCGATGATGATCAGTCGATCTATGGCTGGCGCGGGGCCGAGGTGGGCAATATCCTGCGGTTTGAAAAGGATTTTCCGGGCGCCACGGTGGTGCGGCTGGAACAGAATTACCGCTCCACCCCGCATATTCTGGCCGCGGCGTCGGGTGTGATTGCTGGCAACAAGGGCCGGCTGGGAAAAGAGCTTTGGACAGACACTGAGGAAGGCGAAAAGGTTCGCTTGATCGGCCATTGGGATGGTGAGGAAGAAGCCCGCTGGATCGGTGAAGAAGTTGAGAGCATGCAGCGTGGCACGCGCGGCTGGGATCCTTATTCTTTGGATGACATGGCGATCCTTGTCCGCGCGTCCCACCAGATGCGCGCCTTTGAAGATCGGTTTTTGACGATTGGCCTGCCTTACCGCGTCATCGGTGGCCCTCGGTTCTATGAACGGATGGAGATTCGCGACGCCATGGCCTATTTCCGGCTGGTGGTGAGCCCCTCTGATGATCTGGCTTTTGAGCGGATTGTGAACACGCCCAAGCGCGGTCTGGGGGACAAGGCGCAGCAGAAAATTCAGGTGACCGCGCGTCAGCATGGCGTTTCTCTCCTCGAAGGTGCGGCGATCTTGCTGGAAGAGAAGGGGCTTGGTGGTAAGGGCGCGACGGAACTGGGCCTTTTGATCGAAGGCTTGCGGCGATGGGGCCGCATGGCGGGGGATCCGACCGTTAGCCATATGGAACTGGCCGAGGTCGTGTTGGACGAGTCGGGCTATACTGGCATGTGGCAAAACGACAAAACACCAGAGGCACCCGGACGGCTTGAGAACCTCAAAGAACTGGTGAAGGCGTTGGAGCAGTTTGAGAACCTGCAAGGGTTCCTCGAACATGTGAGCCTGATCATGGACAATGAAAGTGAGGAGGCCGAGGAGAAGGTCTCTATCATGACGCTACATGCCGCGAAGGGGCTGGAATTTCAGGCTGTGTTCTTGCCGGGTTGGGAAGACGGGCTTTTCCCGTCCCAGCGCAGCATGGATGAAAGCGGTGTGAAGGGTCTAGAGGAAGAGCGCCGGCTGGCCTATGTGGGCATCACGCGGGCTGAAGAGATTTGCACGATTTCCTTCGCGGGGAACCGGCGGGTTTACGGGCAGTGGCAAAGCCAGATGCCATCGCGGTTCATTGACGAGTTGCCGGAGGATCACGTGGAAGTGCTGACACCGCCTGGCCTGTATGGCGGTGGGTACGGTGCCGCCGGGATGGGTGGTTTTGACAGCGGGATCGAGGCGCGCGCGGCGGCGGCGGATGGGTATAATTCGCCGGGTTGGAAGCGGCTTCAGGCCCGTGCCGGACAGCGGCCCGTGGTGCAGCCCAAGGAAAGTAAGGCCAGTGTGATAGATGCCCAAGCCGTCAGCAGCCACACGGTGGGCGAACGGGTGTTCCATCAAAAATTCGGTTATGGTGAAATCACCGGTATCGAAGGCGACAAGCTTGAAATTGCGTTTGATAAGGCGGGCACCAAACACGTGGTGTCACGTTTTGTCAGTGGGGCCGACGATATTCCGTTCTGACGCACGCCCGCAATTCAGGAGGACATCATGGCAAATTCAGCACGCAGACTGGCCAAGGTGCATCGCGCCTTTATCGAACGCCAGCCCATGTTTTTCGTGGCAACGGCGGATCGGGAGGGGCGGGTGAATGTATCGCCCAAGGGCCTCGATACGCTGCGGGTCATGGGGGACAACCGGATCGTCTGGCTGTCGCTGAGCGGCAGTGGCAATGAAACGGCGGCCCATGTGCAGGCCACGGGGCGCATGACGCTGATGTTTTGTGCCTTTGAGGATGCGGCGCAGATCCTGCGCGCGTACGGGCAGGCGAAGGTCTATCACCCGCGCGATGCGGAGTGGGACGGGTTGATTGGGCTTTTCCCGAAACTGGCGGGCAGTCGGCAGATTTTCGATCTTAAGATTAATCTGGTGCAGACATCCTGCGGCACGGGCGTGCCCCTCATGCGGTTTGAAAAAAGCCGGGGTGAGGAGGAGTTGGAGCCGTTCTATGATGAGATGGGCGCGGCGGGTGTGGAAGATTTCTGGCGGCGGAAGAACCTGAAGACGGTGGATGGCAAGCCCACGGGCATTTTCAGTGACTGAAGCGGGAACCGAATTCTTGAGAAGAATTCGTCGCCAACGCTCATAGCCATTTTCTTGAAAGAAAATGCCGCAGAATTTTCATGAAAATTCTGGCTACCAGCGTTGGCGAACATTCTTCAAAAGAATGTTTTCACCTGTCCGGTGAATTGCAAACTTTCTTGGATCAGTAATCCCGCTCAAAGAAGATGCCAACGCCGGTGTTGCCGTCATTGCCCGCGCTGCCCTTCACCGTCAGGGATGGGCTTAGGTCAATGTTGAGGTTGATCTCATCATTGCCTTCGCTATCCGCCACGATTTCCGAGTAGATATTGTCGGAGATGTATGCCCCAGCGCTGAACTGCGTCGCCCCGTCATCGGTGGTTGTGACGTCAAAATCGGCAAGCCCCAGCTGATCACGCAACCGCCCCTGAAGGCCGCCACTGCCCTTGCCCGAAAGCGTGGCCACCGCGCTGACCAATTGTGCGGCCTGCAGCGCAGAGATGTCAGAGAAATTGCGCCCGAAGAGAAGCTGTGCCAGCACCTCCTCCTGTGGCAGATCGGGGGAGGAGGTGAAGCTGAGCGCAGGTTCGCTGGCCAGCCCCTCCAGCAAAATATTAATCGTGTATTCGTTGCTTGTGGTTTGCGCCACGAAACGAAGATAAGGGTCCAGCGCGCCGCGCAGGTCAATCAGGCCTTCGGTCAGGTCCAGCCGTTTCGTCAGCACGTCGATGCGCCCGCGGATCAGTTCGAACACGCCGCTGGCCGCCACGTTCGCTGTCGTCCCACCAAGACGCAATTGACCGCCCAGTTCTGCATCAAGCCCGCGTCCGCGCACGAAAATTTGCGATGGTGCGCTGATTGTCAGATCTAGGGGGAAGCCCCGGCTGGGTCGTGATTTTCCCGTTTCGATCAGTCCGGCCCGGGCGCGGGTACGGCGCACATTCGATGGCTCGCCAATGTGGCGTATCCCTTCGGGTGCGCCAGCGGCGGCAGCCCCGCCAGAAGGCACGCGCAGCTCTGTCCGGCCAAGGGCGATGGCCCCGCCGATGCGGGCACCCCCTGTCAGCGGACCAGTGACAGTCACTGTGCCGTTGACGGTTGTTTCATAAAGTGATGGGTCTCTCAGGCCGAGGGCAGACAGTGCCACGTTGAGGTTGGCGTTGAATGGGGCAGACAAGGTCACAGGGCCGGTCACACGGAATTGCCCGCCAGACCCAAGCGACCCCGTGACATCAGGCGACGCCTGGCCGCCTGACAAAGATACCGACCCGCCCAACCCCGTGACCGCCAGGTTGGCTGTCGGTACGGACACGCGCGCGTCGCGTAGATTGGCCTGACCCGAGAGTGCCGATAGGCCAGGCGCACCATTCAGACGCAGATCGAAATCAAGCGGGCCGGTGATGGCATTGGGTGCAATGAAGCTATTGGCGAGCGCAAGCGGCGCGGCCCCGCGGATCGCAAGATCGAGCTTTTGACCCAGTTCCTGCACCTGCCCAACGATGGTGGCGCCCACGCCGGACGGGCCGTTGAAAGTGATGTCGACTTCGACGTTGTCCCCCCTTGCATCGCGCGGGGTCAACGTGCCGGTCAATGACGCGGGGCCGTTGATACCCGGCGCGACAAGTCCGAGATTGGCCAGTTTTGCATCAACGGCAATGGGGGCGTTCGGCTCCGCCGATTGGGCAGTGGTCGTGAGGTTTTTTGTGACCAGCGACACCATCTCAATGAACGGGACGCCATCGCCATAGGCCAGCCGGGCATCCAGATCGACATCTCCGCCGGTGATACTGTCAACCTGGGCGATCCCGGTGCGCAACCCATTGGCCAAAAGCGCGACCGCGCCGTCGATTGTCAGGTTCTTCAGCGATCCGCGGCCCGTTACGTCCAGATCGACCGACCCGGCCAGGGGCCGATCCAGAAATTGTGCCAGACGCGATATGTCTTGGGCCTGCATCGACAGGGTGCCATCGGCGGGAAGGTTGTCATCTGCGGTGTTGAGCGTGCCGTTCGCAGTGACCCTGGCATCGAGCGCGGTCACGATCAATCGTTTGAGGTCCAGCGCGCCGCCGGATTGCCAGCTGACATCGGCGTCCACATCCGCAGGCCCTGACAGGTTTGCCTCCACCAAAGACAGATCGTTCAGGCGGCCCGTGACAGCCATCGCGCCCGCATCGCCATTCAACTGCCCGCTCAGGTCGGCCTCTACGGCATCATTGCGCAGCGACAGCCCCTCGATGAAGGCGCCTGTTTCATCGCGTCGGGCGGCCAGGTCCAACCTGGACGCGCCGCGCAGCAAGGGATCCAGCCGGACTTCACCGGTTTGCAGATCCGATGTGTTGGCGGTCATCGTGATGTCAAAAGCTCCGCTGAGCGGCGTGCCTTGGCCCGCTAGTTCCAGACTGGCCGAACCAGCCAATGGGCGACGGGCGATGGCGGCAAAGCGGGATAGATCAGCCACTTGCACCTCTGCCCGTCCGTCAACTGGGAAACCATCTGCCAAACCATCCACTTGTCCGCTGGCCCGAAGCGAGGCATTGCCGCTGCGAAGGTTTAGCTCTGAAATTTCCACCGGGGCACCTTCGGACCAAAGCACAGATATCTGACCTTGCTGTGCCCCTCCTATCGCGCGGGCAAGCGCCTGATCTGTATGAGAAAGGCCGGTCGCCTCAAAGGCGACATCTGCGGACACCTCAAGGTTCGCACCGCGCGTGATTTCGCCTGTGCCA
>JBCCAJ010000439.1:0-2760 GCA_039814845.1 Pseudomonadota bacterium
AAATCGCAGCTAAGCGGTAAAGGTCGTAAACGTGCACGGAGGAAGGGGACAGCCCGTAAATGAATATCATACTATTGGGCCCGCCTGGCGCGGGTAAGGGAACGCAAGCTGAAAAGCTTGTGGAGGAACGCAGCATGATCCAGCTCAGTACGGGCGACATGCTACGAGAGGCCAAGACCAGCGGCACCGAGATGGGCAAGCGCGTGGCCGAAGTGATGGATCGCGGCGACTTGGTGACAGACGAGATCGTGATCGGCCTCATTCGCGAAAAGATCACAGGCGAAGCGGACGGCGGGTTCATTTTCGATGGCTTCCCGCGCACGCTTGCTCAGGCTGACGCGCTCGGCTCGCTTCTGGAGGAGACCGGCCAAACCCTTGACCACGTGATCGAATTGCAGGTCGATGATGAGGTCCTCGTCGGTCGCATCGTGGGCCGCGCTGAGGCCGCAGCCGCCGCAGGCCAACCTGTCCGCGCTGACGACAATGAGGAAAGCCTCAAGATCCGCCTTATGGAATACTACAAGAAGACATCGCCCCTGACGGGCTACTACTACGCCAAGGGTGACCTCAAGGGCGTGGATGGTCTGGGCGAGATCGATCAGGTGGCTGCGGATATTTCTGAAATCCTCGGCGATTGACCCGGCGGTGTCGCCCCTCGGCACCGGCCGCTCGAAAGACGGTTCAGGGGCAACCGCACACCTAGAACCGCCGCGCTGTTCTTGAATGCAAACTGTCCGTCAGGTTTGCTTGCCACTGCGGATGGTTAACGCGCGCCATAGACGATCGAACACGCTGATGCCGCCTTGTGATCACGGGGTCGCGTCATCCGGCTAGTGATCGCCATCCGCCTGATCTCAGCGCGCAGCGCAATCTGCTGCTTTGAATCATACCCAACCATGGGTAAGGTTATCCCCTGATCGGTTTTCGATACAGGAAGGACATTTGATGCATAGATTTACATTTTTGACGGCACTACTCTCCGTACTCGCATTGCCCACGCCGAGCCTTGCGCAAGAAGGCGGATATGACAATCGGGACAATTGGCACAGCGAACAATGCCACACATACTACATGCGATACCTTGCCTACCAATCGGGTGCGGATTCCCTCAACGGCGGAATGGACCGGATCATGACTATGGTCGTCGGCTCAACACATTTCAACAAATACGATTGTTGGGTTGTAAACAGCAACGATTCAGATACCGCCCTTCGGCACGACAGAGCCATGATGGACCTGTGCCAAAAGCGCTACAAGGGGATCCCGGAAAGTTGCGATCTCTGGCTTCATGTCGGGAACAACTGAGGCCCTTTTTAAGTCCTGTTGCGCCGACGGCCCCGCAGGTCAAACACCCTGACATCCAACTCGTGAAACGCGCTTGCGCTTGGCTTTGACGCCACTCCGTAACTTACCCCATTTTGGGTTTTGGCGGCGCCAAAGTTACCCCAAATTGTACAAAACGCGAAAACCGAGCTAAATCCCCAGTTTCGCGGCGACGATCTGATTGACCGCTTTGGGGTTCGCTTTGCCGCCCGTGGCCTTCATCACCTGACCCACGAACCATCCCGCCAGTTTCGGGTTCACCTTGGCCTTGTCCACCTGCGCCGGGTTGTCCGCGATGATCTGGTCCACGGCGGCCTCGATGGCGCCGGTGTCGGTCACCTGTTTCATCCCGCGTGCCTCAACAATCTCCGCCGGATCACCGCCTTCGGTGTAGACGATCTCAAAGAGGTCCTTGGCGATTTTGCCTGATATGGCGTCAGAACCGATCAGGTCCACGATCCCGCCCAACTGGTCGGGGTTGACCGGGCTGTCGGTGATCTCGTGGTCTTCCTTCTTCAGCCGACCAAAGAGTTCGTTGATCACCCAGTTCGCGACCAGTTTCCCATCGCGCCCCTGTGCGGCGGCTTCGAAATAAGCGGCATTTTCGGCCTCGGCTGTTAGCACACCCGCGTCGTATTCAGACAGGCCAAAGTCCCCCATGAACCGTGCTTTCTTCTCATCCGGCAGTTCCGGCAGGGATGCCGCAATGTCATCGACCCAGGCCTGTTCAATCTCCAACGGCAGCAGGTCAGGATCAGGGAAGTAGCGGTAATCATGGGCCTCTTCCTTGGACCGCATGGACCGCGTTTCGTTCTTGTCCGGGTCGTAAAGACGGGTCTCCTGATCGACCTCTCCGCCACCTTCGACAATTGCGATCTGGCGGCGGGCCTCCACGTCAATCGCCATCTGGATGAACCGCATGGAGTTCATGTTCTTGATCTCGCACCGCGTGCCTAAGTGGCTGAAATCCTGAGATTCCTGGTACTTCTCATAATCCCCGGGCCGACAGATCGACACGTTCACATCCGCGCGCAGGTTTCCGTTTTGCATGTTCCCATCGCACGTTCCCAGATAGCGCAGGATCTGGCGCATCTTTGCGATATAGGCAGCGGCTTCCTCAGGCCCGCGAATGTCGGGGCGGCTGACGATTTCCATCAGGCAGACGCCCGTGCGGTTGAGATCAACAAAGGACATCGCCGGATCCATATCGTGGATCGATTTGCCCGCATCCTGTTCCATATGGATCCGCTCAATCCGCACCTTGCGGGCGATGCCGGGTTCCATGTCGACGATGATCTCACCTTCGCCCACGATCGGGTGGTAGAGCTGCGAGATCTGGTAGCCCTGCGGCAGGTCAGGGTAGAAATAATTCTTCCGGTCAAAGGCCGACCACAGATTGATCTGCGCCTTCAGCCCCAGCCCCGTGCGCACCGCCTG
>JBCCAJ010000147.1:0-6574 GCA_039814845.1 Pseudomonadota bacterium
GGGCGACCCTTGCGGCGTTTCCAATAGCCGTCATTCGTGACGATCACCCGGCACTTGGGATGGTTTTTGAGCGCGGCGAAGGCCTCATCATTCGGGGTGTCGAGATAGATGAACACCCGCTTTGCGCCCAAGTCGAGGTGGTAGGCTGCGAAGTTCAGAATGTCCGTCGCGGGCGATTTGATGGTGGACACCACGCCCCATGTTGGGTTGCTGCTCATGCGCCGCAGGATGGAGAGGTGGGCTTATCTGCGCAAGTGAGAAGGCCCTCCGAGGTCGTTTTCTTTCCTGTCGTAGGTTCAAGCGCATAGTGTGCCGCGCCATCGTCAGGTCCGACTTGGTGGCTGGCGAAATGGTGCGCTATGCGCATCGGTCGACCGTACGGGGTACGTCAAGATCACGCGCCATTTCTTTGTATGGAGATTGCTAGACCAGGGCCTGCCGAAAGCGCTTGAGCGGGCCCTACCAAGAAAGCCTGCCTTTTTTACAATGTTTTTAGTCACTTGACGTAAGGTCAAAAATTATGCTGCAGTGCAGAAAAAATCCTTGAAATGCCGCAGTGCAGCATGTATGTTGTTTGCAGACGCAGAATACAAACAGCGCCGAAACGCTTACCAAGGAGCAAAACAATGGCTAAAGCACAAGATTTCAACGCCGTCCTCAAAGACATGATGGGCGCATTCCCTGTCGACACCAAAGCAATGGAAGACGCATTCAAGAACCAAGCAGCGCTGAACGAAAAGCTGTCTGGTGTTGCTCTTCAGGCGGCTGAAAAATCCGCTGAAGTGTCCGGCGCATGGGCCAAAAGCACTCTGTCAAAGCTGACTGAAGTGACCAAGGCCAAGACCGAGCCTGCCGACTACGCAAAGGCCATGACCGATTTCGCTTCTGCCAACGCTGAAGTGGCTGCTGAAAACATGGCCGCGTTCGCTGAGATCGCGAAGAAGGTCCAGATGGATACGGTTGAGCTGCTGATGGCCGCTGGCAAAGACATCCAGGAAGATGCTTCCAAAGCTGTCAAGAAAGCCACCGACGACATGACGGCTGCTGCCAAGAAAGCAACCGCCAAGTAATCTGGCTCCGCCTACACGGGCGGGACACGAGATCGCTAGGGTACCCACTTCCTCCCTGCCGGGCACCTGACGCGACGACAAAGAGCGGGCTTTATGCCCGCTCTTTGCTTTTTCGCACGCTCTTTCAATTTGCGCGGCAACTGCTATGCTGTCATGCAGCATGAAGGCCATAGCGGAGAGACGACCTTGGCAGACACTGAAAAACCCCTGCTGATCAAACGCTATGCCAGCCGACGGCTCTACAATACGGAGACGTCTGATTACGTTACGCTGGAAGATATCGCAGAATTCATTCGAACCGGTCGGGATGTGCAGATCATTGATCTGAAATCCGGCGATGATCTGACGCGGCAATACCTTCTGCAGATCATTGCAGAGCATGAAAGCCGGGGCGAAAACATGCTGCCCATCAACGTGCTGAACGATCTGGTGCGCAGCTACACGTCTCATGCGCAATCCATGGTGCCCGATTTTCTGGCCAATACCTTTGAGATGCTGCGCAGCGGTCAGACCCAGATGATGGAAAACATGGCCAAGGCCAATCCACTGTCCGGCATGCCGGGGATGGATGCGATGCGCGCTCAGCAGGAGGCGTTTTTGAAGGCCATGACGAGGGCGATGCCGGGGATGGCCACGATGCCGTCCTCTGACGCTGAAGATAGTGCAGAGACCGAAGAGCCAGAAGAAGAGCTTGACGAGATCAAAAAGCAGCTGTCCGATTTGCAGGACAAGCTGTCGAAGATGACCAAGTAAAAGGGCGCCTGCCATGGTCGACAGCCCGGGACGGATCACGCTCTGGGGGATCGAGGTGTTCATGGCTGCGGCCGATGAACGCTCCATTTCCGCGGCGGCCAAGCGGTTGGGGGCTAGCGCCTCTGCCGTGTCTCAGCAATTGACCAATCTTGAAGCAGCCATGGGCGCGACGCTGTTGCAGCGCAACGCGCGGCCTGTTCGCCTGACCCCTGCGGGCGAGATCCTGAAGCGCCGCGCGCAGGTCATCCTGAATGAAGCGGCTTTGGCCAAGGCGGAACTGGCCATGTCCGATCTGTCGGTTTTGACGCGTTTCCGGCTTGGCATGATCGAGGATTTCGAGGCCGATGTAACGCCGCAACTTTTGACCCATATGGCGGAGGAGTTGCAGGGCTGTCAGTTCCTGCTTGAGACGGGGGCCAGCCATTACCTGTATGAGCTTCTGGATGCCCGGTCTCTGGATGTAATCGTGGCCGCCGATCTGGGCGGCGATGATGACTGGGTCGAGGTGCATCCGCTTTTGCGCGAACGGTTTGTCGTCGCTGCACCCAAGGGGGCGGTGGACCCTGAGGGCGATGTGATGGATCAATTGGGCAGCCTGCCGCTGATCCAATACACGCAGCGCCACTACATGGGCCGTCTGATCACGGCCCATCTGATGCGCCAGGATGTGCGGCTGCCGCATCGGTTTGAACTGGATAGTTATCACGCGATCTTGGCGCTTGTGGGGCAGGGGGCGGGGTGGTCCATCCTGACGCCGCTTGCGTTGATGCGCGGCCAACGATTTGCCGATCAGATTGATGTGATGGCCTTGCCGCTTGAGCCGCTCAGCCGCACCATCAGCCTGACCGCCCGCAAAGAGCTGTTGCAGGAGATGCCCGCCCAGGTGGCGGCGACGCTTCGGCCCATACTGCAACATACTGTTTTGGACCCGGCGATTGCCGCCTATCCGTTTTTGAAAGATCAGGTTGAGATTCTGGCGTAGTGCCTGCGACGATAAACCTGAGGCACATCGCCTAATTTGAAAGCTCCGCCTGATGGGCACCATCATGCCGCGCCGGTTCGCCCCCGTCGAACCTTTGGTTCGCCTTCGGCGAAACGGGCGGCGCGTTCGCACCACCCCACACCACCCCACGGACCGCCTCGTGAATGAAGATTTGGAATGCCTCAGGTTTAAAGCCGGAGACTTTAACCGCGTGTCAGGGGTAGTCGATCTCAGTCCGGTACCCCGGGTCCAGTGTCAGGTCGAAATACCGCTGCCTCAGCCGCATCGCTACGGGCCCTGCAGAGCCATTTGAAAACATCCGGTCATTGATCCGTCGCACGGGCAGGACACCCCCGCCGGAGGAGCTGAGAAACACCTCATCGGCTTCCATCAACTCTTCAATGGGCAGGGTGCGGGCTTCCACCGTGAAACCGTCTGCCTGAGCCATCTCCATCACCGTTTGCCGCGTGATGCCTTGCAAGACGCCCCGGTCAGGCGTCATCACCCGGTCCCCTTTCACGGCAAAGAGATTGAATCCCGGCCCCTCGGTCGCGTTGCCTGCATGATCGGCAAGAAGGACGGTTTCAAACCCTTTGTCCTTGGCGTCAAACAGACCTTGGGTGAAATCACCCCAGTGGTAGTTTTTGACCCTCGGGTTGACGCTGTCATCGGGAATGCGGCGCACGTCATCGGACAGCAACACATCGGCGCCCTGTTCTGCCATCTCGGGCTTGATCACATGCACGTAAGGCACGCACCAGGCATAGAAATGATTGGCGCAATCGCGGGGGTCGCGGCTGCCGGGGATGATGGGCGTGCCACGCGCAGCGACCATGGCGACATAGGCCGCGCGCAGGCCGGAGGCGGCCACCATGCCGTGAAGCGCGTCTGCGATTTGCCCGTGGGTCATTCCCACGTCCATCCGTCCCGCTGCCAATGATTCCTCAAAGCGGGACAGGTAATCTGGCAGACGGAAGAACGCGCCCTCGCGCACCGGCACCACGTCATAGACCACGTCCGAATGCGTGAGCCCCCAATCCGTCACGCCGATTTTGGCTTCGTGAATCGGGATGATCTGGCCGCCCATCCAGGCCGCCCCTTTGGAAAAATCTGTCATCGCCCCATGAAAAAGCAGCGCCGTGCATCGGTCAAGCGGCCCGTCTTTCCCAGTGTCAGGTGCCGTAGGCGCGCGCCTCTCCCATCACGTCTTGGGTGGCCATCAGCAGTGTGTCGATCACCGCATCCAGATCCTTTCGCGACAGTCGCGCGGGCAGGCGAACATCGCAAGCCCGCATCAGCATGGCGCGGGTCTTGGGCAAATCCGGTGTCTCACCCGGCAAAAACTGCCAGTTCCAAAACGCGCGAGCGTTGTCTGTCGACAGCCCGAAGATCTGCACTTTCACCCCGCGCTCTGCCGCGGCTTTGGCAAAGGCTTTGCACGCGTCCTGCGTCATTCCAACCAGATTGAACTGAATGCTATCGGGCGCGCGGCTCTCGGGCCCCAACGGCGCAGGCACATCGATGAAGGGTGACGCCTGCAGCGCGCGGGCCACGTAATCGTGGTTGGCCAGCCCGTCTGTCACGCGTCGATTTATATGGTCAATCTGGGGCCGGATGATCGCCGCTGACAGGTTCGACATGCGCAGATTGTAAAGCGGAAGTTGGTTCTGCCACCGGGCAAAAGCGGCTGACAGCTCCGCATCTTCGCCCCCGCCATGTTTGGCCCAATTGTGCTCATACGCGCCGGACATGATCACGGCGCGGGCCACGAGACCCGCATCGTCTGTCACCATGATCCCGCCTTCACCGGCATTGACCAGTTTGTAAGACTGAAAGCTGAACGCCCCGACGCGCCCGATCGTACCGATCTTGCGGCCCGCCCATGTGGTGCCGAGGGAGTGCGCGGCATCTTCCACCACCGGTATCCCACGCGCGTCACACAGCGCCATAATGGCGTCCATGTCGGACGTGTGCCCGCGCATGTGGCTGATGATCACCGCCGCGATGTCTTGGTCCAGCTTGGCTTCAAAATCCGTCAGATCAATGCGGTAATTGTCGCCCACCTCACACAGCACCGGCACGCAATCGGCATGCACCACCGACGAGGGCACGGCGGCAAAGGTGAAGGCCGGGATCAACACACGAGCGTCGCGGGGCAGCCGCAAGGCCTTCAGAGACAAAAAGAGCGCAGCGGAACAGGACGACACTGCGAGCGCATATTTGGACCCCATGAAACCCGCGAATTCCTGTTCGAGCAGGGTCACTGGGGCGTTTTCCGCCGCCGTGTAACGGAAGAGATCGCCGGATTGTAGCATTCGGTCAACCTCCGCCCGCGCCTCCACGGGGATGGGTTCTGCATCGTAAACGTTGGGCGTGGTTTGGGTCATATATTCAGCTTTCCCGAAAGTGTAATTTTGATTTACGAAACAAATAGTCAAAATCACATCCCCGGGAAAGCGAAAGTTTTGCGACACAGCCGACAGGCGCAAACATGCTCAGCGGATTTTTTTGAACCACCAGATGCATAGAACAGCCGCTGCAAGGCTCAGCACCGTAAGACCCAGCCACACCAAGCCGGATTGCGCCAGGATCACGGTGCCTGAGGTGGCGTCAAAGCATCGGCCCTGGTCATTGAAGCAGTCCCGCCGCGCGATGTGGTCCGTGTAGAGGAGCGTGCCAAAAAGGATCGCGCAGGAAAAGAAGACAAGCCCCGCGATTAGGCTGATCGCCCGCACGCCGTCTAAACGCCCAAACGGTCACGCAGGGCAAACCACGTCATGGCCAGCACAAGGATCGGATGGCGCAGTTTGGTGCCCCCCGGGAAGGGCTGCGTGGGAATGCGTGACATGGTGTCAAACCCGTCCCCATCCCCGGCAATCGCATCCGCCATCAGCTTGCCCGCATGGGTGGCGTTGCCCACGCCATGCCCGGAATAGCCCGACGCGGACAGCATGTTGGGCTTCAGCCGTGTGAGGTAGGGCAGCCGTTTCATGGTAATAGCCAGCGTTCCGCCCCAGGCGTAGTCGATCCGCAGATCGCGCAGATGGGGAAAGATTTCGGTCATGGGTTTGCGCACGAGGGCGGCTATGTCCGTGGGGAAACGATAGCCATAGGTTTCCCCCCCGCCGAAAAGCAGCCGTTTGTCATGGCTGAGGCGAAAGTAATTCAGCACAAAACGCGTGTCCGCCACGGCCACATCCTCGGCCAGCACACGGGCTGCATCATCGCCCAAGGGTTCTGTCGCGGCGATGAAATTGTTAATGGGCATGACCCGCGCCGCGACCTTGGGCTGCAAGCCGCCAAGATAGCCGTTGCAGGCGAAAATCACGTGATCGGCGGTCACGCGACCTTTGGCGGTGCGGATCGAGGCGGGTGCGCCGTCGTCCACGCCTGTGACTTCCGTGGCCTCAAAAATCTGCGCACCTGCCCCATGGGCTGCCCGCGCCAGACCGAAGGCATAGGCCAGCGGATGCAGATGCGCCGCCGTCCGGTCGATCGTGCCGCCCACATATTTGGGCGAGGGGCAAATGGTCTGTGCCTGCGCGTGGTCGAGCTTTTCGAGGTGCGTGTACCCGTAGCGCTCCGCCAGTAAATCGGCGTAGTAATGTTCTTCCGTCACCTCGGACCGGTGAAAGCCCATATGGGCAATGCCGGGCTTTAGATGACAGTCAATCTTGTGCTTCGCGATTAGCGATTTAACCAGCGCTTTGGTTTCCTCCGCCATCGTCCAAAGCCGATCCGCATCTTCGCGGCCCACCAGCTTTTCGAC
>JBCCAJ010000369.1:0-3537 GCA_039814845.1 Pseudomonadota bacterium
GCACTGCCCACGACCTATGCGACGCCCACGATGTCGCCCTATTGCGCGGACACCACCAAGTATGACGTGCTGGAGCGGCTGGTGGGCAAGCTGGTCGCCCATCACGAGGCGGGCAAACCGCTTGGCGGGCGGGCCATCAAGGAGGTGGTTACGGTGAACGGCGCGCGGGTGATTTTGGACAATGGCAGCTGGGGTCTGGTACGTGCCAGTTCAAATACACCGAACCTAGTGGTGGTGTGTGAAAGCTCCGAAAGCGATGCGGAGATGCGGGCGATTTTTGCCGATATCGATGCGGTTATTCGGACTGAGCCTGAAGTGGGTGAGTACGATCAAACGATCTAAGATCATGGGCCGTTTGGTGCTTTGCGCTGCGCTTTTCCTCGCCGGGAACGCCGGGGCGGAGGAGCCGGATGTGATCTTTGAGGTGAGCGGCGATCTTTTCGAACATGGTGGTCTGGTTGAGGTTTGGGCAATACCTGCGGATGGGGATGGCCCGTTTGAGCAGCAAATCGTGCGCCTGACGGATCGGTATGCCAAGGTTGAGATGCCCTATGATACGCGTGACGGCTATACCTATCGCTTTCGCGCAGCAGAGGACGCGCCGCAAGCGCCAAACCCCGACGCGTTCGGCACAGAACCGTTGAGCATCGGGACGCGTTTTATAACCCGCGACGACGAAGAGATTGAGGCAGATGCCCGGTCAGTGCGTGTGCTGCCAATGGCAGAACATGGCGGAAAGGAGGAAGGCGTCCGTGCCGTGGCGGCGTGGGGCACAACCCAACGCTATGACGATCCCCCTCCTGCCAATCACTGGGGCGCGCGGGCATTGATGAGAATGTTTGAGCCACGCGGAACCCGCCGGGTGCCGGGCTTGACCTGTCGCCAAGAGGGGTTGTTGCGCATCTGTACGCCTGATCCAGAAGATGCGCTGTTGCTGGAGGCGCTTTGGTGGCGCGCTGTTGCCGAAGCGCGGCTGGAACGCTTGCGACATAACGCGTTGCGCGCCTGTTATGACAGTGGCGGTTTGTTCGGCAGGCCGGATCGTTGTGACGCGACGCCCGGGCGGGGATGGCCCGAATATGAACCGGCGAACTAGCCCGTAAGTGCATCCATTTTGTTGGCCAGTTTCACATCCAGATCGCTGAGGCCGTCCACGTCGTGGGTGGTCAGTGTGACCTCCACGGTTTTGTAGACGTTGGACCATTCGGGGTGATGATTGAGTTTTTCGGCCCAGATGGCTGCGCGGGACATGAAGCCCCAGGCCTCAACGAAGTTTTTGAAAACGAAAGTTTTGTGGATGGCGTCGCGGCCCTCAACCATCTGCCAACCATTGGCGGTCAGTTCTGCCAAGGCGGTGGTGCGGGCGTCGCCGGTTAGTTTTTCGCTCATTCCTGTTCCTCTCTGACTTCACGGCGGAAGGGGCCGTATGCGGTGAGTATTTCGATGTCGTTTTCTACGGCCTCGCGTTCGGCTTTTAGAAATTGCGCGATGGCGTCGGCGAAGCCCGGATCGCCGACCCAGTGGAGGGAGTGGGTTTCGGTGGGCATGTAGCCGCGGGCAAGTTTGTGTTCGCCTTGCGCCCCGGCCTCGACACGGGCCAACCCATGTTCAATAGCGAAATCCATGGCGCGGTAATAGCAGAGCTCAAAGTGCAGGAACGGATGGTGTTCCGAGCAGCCCCAGTAACGGCCGAAAAGCGTGTCGCGGCCGATGAGGTTCATGGCGCCCGCCACAGGGCGGTCATCTCGGATAGCGAGTGCGAGCAGAATGTCATCGCGAAGGCGTTCTTGGGCGATGTCAAAAAATCGACGGGTGAGGTAGGGCATACCCCATTTGCGCGCACCAGTGTCCTGGTAGAATTGCCAGAAGTAATCCCAATGCTGCGGCTCTATCTGATCGCCGGTAAGCATCTGGATCTCACCGCCGAACGCATTCGCATCGCGGCGTTCGCGACGGATAGATTTGCGTTTACGGGAACTGAGCGAAGCCAAGAAAGCATCGAAATCGGCATAGTCTTCATTCACCCAATGATATTGCGTCGAGGCGCGGGGCATGAGGCCGATGTCTTCACCCGCTTGCGCCTCAGCCTCGGTGCAGAAGGTGACGTGGAGCGACGACATCTTGTTGCGGGTGGCAATCTCAACCGCGCCTTGGGCCAGCGCGGACATGCCTGCCTCCTCAAACCCTGGACGGGTCAGGAAACGGCGGCCCGTGGCGGGCGTAAACGGCACGGCCATTTGTAGTTTGGGGTAGTACCGCCCCCCGGCCCGTTCATAGGCATGGGCCCAGTTGTGATCGAAGATATATTCGCCCTGACTGTGTGATTTGGCGTAAAGCGGCGCGCAAGCGACGACCTCTCCGGCAATCTCTGCCACGAGGTATTGCGGATGCCAGCCGGTGCCGGTGCCCACAGATCCGCTGTCTTCCAGAGCCTTAAGAAAGCGATATGTGGTGAACGGATCAATGGGCCGTCCGTCCGCAGCCTCTGGACTTGCACAGCCATCCCAATCGGCCTCAGCAATGTCGCCAAGGGACGGGTATGCGGTCAGCGTTACGGATTGGCCGTCCATGGATCCTGCTCTGGTTAGGGACTGGTCACTATCTGGGCCTGAATGGTATCAGTTCAACCCGGAATAGTGGCCGCGTATCCTTCAAAAGTGATGTTGTCAGAGAGGACCCGCGCGTCATGTTCCTGGGCCTCATTGCGGATTGTCCAGCACAGCACAGGTGCACCGTCTGCGCGCAGGGATTGCACCCGAGGGCGGGCCAGATCGCTGGCATGGTGAGAGATGAAAGAACATCCCGCACGGTGATAATCAGGGATGTCGCGCAGATGGTCGCGGATGGCGTCTGTCAGTTCCGGCCAATGCTGCGCCTCAAACCCGCTGGTCACCAGACCACGGGGGTGATTGGGCAGTAGCTGCGCAAGAGCGGCAACCATATTTGGGTTGAAGGACATGACCGCCGCGGGGCCCTTATAGAGGGAAAGCGCCTCTGCCACCGCGCGTTCCATTGCGCCATCGGTAACGCCCATCTGCCCGTGCTGATCCTTAAGCTCAATCAGCAACGGCACGCGGCCCGCAACAAGATCAAGGACTTCCACGAAGGTTGGAACGCCTTCCTCGCCACCGGTGAGAGCGATCTTTCCAAGATCAGATGCATCGCGGGCGCGCACCTGCCCTGTTTCACCGGTCAGCCGATCCAGTTCATAGTCGTGAAAGACCATTGCCTGATTGTCGCGGCTTAGCTGCAGGTCCATTTCAATCCCGTAGCCCGCGTCGATCGCTGCCTCAATCGCCGCGCGAGAATTTTCAGGCCGTCCCGTCGCCACATCATGAAAGGCACGATGAGCGATGGGCCGAGTGAGAAAGACCTCAGGAAGGGCGGTCATTTGATTTCAAAAATGCCCTCAATTTCCACGGCCACGCCGAAGGGGAGCGAAGCAGCGGACACCGCCGAGCGGCTATGCTTGCCCGCGTCACCCAGCGCGTCACCCAGAAAATCAGATGCGCCGTTGATCACCTGCGGCTGCTGGCC
>JBCCAJ010000381.1:0-3330 GCA_039814845.1 Pseudomonadota bacterium
ATTGTGGTGGCCTTTGCCTCGCCCCTGGCATCGTCGACATCGGCGTTAAGGTGTGCGAACCGGGCGAGCGCCACAAGGAAAGCTATGGCTCCGCTGGCCTTGCGGCGGCGGCAGGCGGGGTCACCACGATGGTCACCCGCCCCGACACCGATCCCGCAATCGACACGCCTGAGGTCCTCGAATTCGTCGCCCGCCGGGCCAATGAGGCCGCGCCCGTCAATGTCCTGCCCATGGCCGCCCTCACCAAAGGCCGTGCGGGCCGGGAAATGACCGAGCTGGGTTTTCTTATGGATGCAGGCGCCGTGGCCTTCACCGATTGCGATCACGTGGTTAACGACACCAAAGTCTTCTCCCGCGCACTCACTTATGCACGGTCCTTGGGCGCGCTCGTCATCGCGCATCCGCAGGAACCCATCCTGTCTTCCGGTGCCGCCGCCACGTCCGGGCCCCGCGCCGCTCTCAAAGGTCTGCCTGCGGTCTCCCCCATGGCCGAACGCATGGGGCTCGACCGCGACATGGCGCTCATCGAGATGACCGGCGCGCGTTACCATGCCGACCAAATCACCGCCGCCCGCGCGCTGCCCAGCCTTGCGCGCGCCAAGGCCAATGGCCTCGATGTCACCGCTGGCACCTCTATCCACCACCTGACGCTCACGGATGAGGATGCCGACGACTACCGCACCTTTTTCAAAGTCAAACCCCCGCTTCGATCCGAAGAAGACCGCCAAGCCGTCCTCGCCGCGCTGCGCGATGGTACCATCGACCTCATCAGTTCTATGCACACGCCGCAGGACGAAGAAAGCAAACGCCTGCCGTTCGAGGAAGCCGCCAGCGGGGCCGTCGCGCTGGAAACCCTTTTGCCTGCCGCAATGTCGCTGATTCATGCGGGCGACCTGACGCTGCCACAGCTCTTTAAAGCTCTCTCTCTCAACCCTGCCAAACGACTGGGGCTCACCTCAGGACGCCTCACGAAAGGCGCTCCTGCCGACTTGGCTCTCTTCGATCCGGATGCCTCATTCACCCTCGACCGCACCACGCTGCAGTCGAAATCTAAAAACACCCCCTTTGACGGGCGACAGATGCGGGGCAAGGTACAGGCGACCTATGTCAAAGGTCAGATTGTGCATGAGGCTGATTAATGCCCCCCATTGAAACGAGCACGCTGATCCTGATCCTCTGGGCTGTCATCGGATACGGCTTGGGCTCCATCCCCTTCGGCCTGATCCTGTCACAACGCTTGGGGCTAGGAAATCTCCGCGAAATTGGTTCCGGCAATATTGGCGCGACCAATGTCCTGCGCACGGGTAACAAAGGCGCCGCTGCCGCCACTTTGCTGCTTGATGCCGCGAAGGGTGCGGTCGCTGTCCTTCTCGCCCGCGCGATCTCCGGGGAAGACGCCGCACAACTCGCCGCCCTTACGGCCTTCCTCGGCCACTGCTTCCCGGTTTGGCTGCGCTTCAAAGGCGGCAAGGGTGTCGCTACGTTCTTCGGAATCGTCTTTGCACTCGCTTGGCCCGTTGGCCTTGCTTGCGGGGCGACATGGCTTTTCGCCGTGGCGGTGACGCGCCAGTCGTCCATGGGCGCGCTTATGGCCGCCTCCCTTTCCGTCGTCTGGACGACATTCTTGGGCGAAACCCAGATGATCATCCTGATCTTCATCCTGACCATGCTCATCTTCTGGCGCCACTGGCCCAACGTCCAACGCCTCCGCGCCGGCACCGAACCCCGCATCGGCCAAAAGTAAATTCCCAAAACCCCTTGCAGAATCACCCAATCCTGTTATTTCTGTAATTACAGAAAATTTAGGAATCACAGACATGCACCTCTCGCAAGCCTCTCAAGACTTCATCCTCCACTGGGGGGAGATGGGCGCGAAATGGGGTGTGAACCGGTCCGTGGCCCAGATCCATGCGCTCTTGCACATCGCGCCTGATCCCATGACGGCCGATGAAATTTGCGAAGCGCTGAACCTCGCACGTTCCAACGTTTCCACGGGCCTCAAGGAACTGCAGGCCCAACGCCTCGTGAAATCCAGCCGCGCGCTGGGGGAGCGGAAAGATCGCTTCACATCCGTCCGCGACATGTTCGATCTGGTGAAAATCATCGTGCAAACGCGCCGCGAACAGGAATTCACCCCCACGCTTGAGGCCTTGCGCACCGTTGCCGAAGAGGCGCGCGGCGATGACACCCCCGACCGCATTCAGGCCCGCATCGATGAAACGCTTGAGACGATGGAAATGTTCGACCTCTGGTATCGCGAAATGATCAACCTGCCGCGGCCCGTTCAGATGGGCCTTATGAAAATGGGCGGCCGCATCGCGCGCCTTCTGCCCAAATCGAAATCCTGACGGGAAAAATTTTGGAAGGAGATTTCGGAAATGACAGAAATAACTGCAAATATAAGAAAATCGAAGCGGAGGCCACCAGGCCCTCGATACCTGATCGACCCGCGCGCCTTCATCTTGGCTTTGGTCAGTGCACCACTGATCATCGGGTTTCTGTTTTTCTGGCTCTTGGTCCCTGCCGTCGCGGTGGTGATGGGCGGGCCGTTCTACCTGCTCACCGCGACGCCGGTGATGCTCTGGTGGCTCGGTCGCCATCAGCCCAACGTCCTGACCGCCGCCATCCTTGGCTTTTTATCCAACCTTGTGGTGGTCGGGGTGATCTACTTGCTCCATCTGGCTGAGGTCGGCCGGGGCTATCATGACGTGGCGAATATCTACCTCGTCTTCGGCTCGATCATGGCGCCGATCTGGGCCGGGTTCTTTGCCCTTCTCTACCAAAGCTGGCGTCGCGACGCCTTCGCCCAACCCATTGCAGCATAAAGGAGAACACCCATGCTTATCACCCTCGCCACTTTCCTCGGTCTCAGCGTTCTGGCGCTGGCCCTCATGGTCATGATGATCCTCAAGATCGCCGACATGATCGGGCCATGCCCTGTCACCGCAGCCTCCCCCCGCGTGGTCGCAGCCCCCATCGCCGCCAGCTACAGCGCGATTGGTTTGGGCGGGATCCTGATCCTCGCGGCTATGTTGCCGATTGCAGATGATCTGATCCAACTGGCGGCCATCGCTGCTTTAGGATTGGTCGCCGTCTGCCTCGGCCTCGGCTTCACTCAGTCCGTGACCGCGCTCAAGGCCATCTTACTAGAACAACGCAGCGCCATGGCGGAAGTCACCAATTAACCCCGGCGCGGAATCAAGGGCGAAGCCCGCCGCGCCTTCGTCAGGCCCCCCCAAGGGCCTGGCGCATTTTCGAGATCAACGCGCCGATCAGTCCCACCGCGATACGTCACCATAAAGCGCCCTCGCTTTGCTATAAGCCCGCCAG
>JBCCAJ010000026.1:0-13299 GCA_039814845.1 Pseudomonadota bacterium
ATCCGACCCCGAAGTGATCCGCCGGGCCGACCGGATTGTCCTGCCTGGCGATGGTGCGTTTCCGGCCTGCCGCGCCGCCCTTTTTGACCATCGTGGCGTGTTTGAAGCGATGGAGGAGGCCGTGCAAACCCAGGGCCGCCCTTTCCTTGGCATTTGTATTGGGATGCAGATGCTGGCCACGCGTGGGTTGGAATATGAAGAGACACCTGGCTTTGACTGGATCCCCGGAGAGGTGCGCGCGCTTGCGCCTTCGAACGCATCGCTGAAGGTGCCGCATATGGGTTGGAATGACCTGCGGATTGACCACGCGCACCCGGTGCTTGATGGCGTTTCGACAGGCGACCATGCCTATTTTGTCCATTCCTATCAAATGCATGTGGGGGATGCGTCGCACCTTTTGGCCCATTGTGATTACGCTGAACAGGTCACGGCGGTCGTGGGCCACGGCACCGTGGTCGGCACGCAATTCCATCCGGAAAAAAGCCAGTCCACCGGGTTGCGCATCATCTCCAACTTCCTGAGTTGGACGCCCTGAGCCTTGATGCAACATACCCCGCGCTTGTCGATATGCGCGCGCGGGCCAAGCGGCGGCTGCCGCATTTCGTTTGGGAATATCTCGATAGCGGCACCGGCGCGGACAATGTGGTCACCCGCAACCGTACAGCCCTAGATGACATCACCTTCATGCCTGCAATTTTGCGGGGGGAAATTGAGGCTTCGACGAAGGTCACCTTTCTGGGGCGCAAGATGGGTATGCCGGTGGGCGTGGCCCCGGTGGGCATGTCTGGCCTGATCTGGCCCGATGCGGAACGGATTTTGGCCCGGGCCGCGGCGCGGGCGGGCATTCCTTACACACTGTCGACCGTGGCCAGCCAAACGCCCGAGGATGTATCCTCTGCGCTGGGGGACCATGCGTGGTTTCAACTCTACCCGCCCCGTGATCCGGACGTGCGCCGCGACATGTTGCGCCGGGCGAAAGAGGCCGGGTTTGACACGGCTGTTTTGACAGCCGACCTACCTGCCGCCAGCCGTCGGGAAAGGCAAATCCGATCTGGCCTCACTCAACCGCCCAAACTGACCCCGCGTATTTTGGCTCAGGTGGCGATACGGCCGGCTTGGGCGCTGGCCATGGCGCGCCGTGGGATGCCACGTATGCGCTTGATTGATGATTACGCGCCGGGCACCAAGGGGCTGACGCTCAACAATCATGCGGGTTACATGCTGCGCACGGTCCCCGATTGGGATTATCTGCGCGAAATGCGTGACGAGTGGGATGGCAAATTGATCGTGAAGGGTGTGCTGGATGCCCGCGATGTGGCTCCGCTTGAGGCGGTGGGTGTCGATGCGATATGGGTGTCGAACCACGGCGGACGGCAGTTTGATGGTGCGCCTATCGGATTTGACATACTGCCCGGCATTCGTGCAGCAACCGACCTGCCTATTGTTTTCGATGGTGCCGTAGAAGGCGGGCTTGATATCCTGCGTGCTGTGGCCTTGGGCGCAGATCTGGTGATGATGGGGCGTGGCTGGCATTATGCGCTGGGTGCACTTGGGGCATTAGGGCCTGACCATTTGGCGCATATTCTGAAAGAAGATTTGAAATCGAATATGGGTCAGATGGCGTTGGCGTCTGTTGTCGATGTCCGGGGCAAAGTCTTTCATTCCTGCCCTTAAAGGACCTTGCCTCAGGCGGAAGTATGTCTGGAAAGATGAAGCGCGGGTCCATCGTTCATCTTTCAAAAATACTCATTTTCCGAAAGTTTGGCCAAGTGCTGTGCTTGGGCAAATAGCGGCTCCCCAATACTGGGTAGGGGATCCACCCGATTGGGCAGAAAATTTCGCCGAGGCAGGTTTTTGGCCGCATTCACGTTGCGTAAACCCGCGTCAAACCGTATGCAGACGCCACGATTACGCTGCGCTGCGGCAGACACTGTCCCTTGCGCGATGTCTTCACCAATAGGAGGACAGCACTGTGGCTGAATTCAAGAAAATCCTGATTGCCAACCGGGGCGAGATTGCAATCCGCGTGATGCGTGCGGCCAATGAAATGGGCAAACGCACCGTCGCAGTCTATGCCGAGGAAGACAAGCTGGGCCTGCATCGCTTCAAGGCTGATGAGGCTTATCTGATCGGCGAAGGCCTCGGCCCGGTGGAGGCCTATCTGAGCATTGATGAGATCATCCGTGTGGCCAAAAGATGTGGCGCGGATGCGATCCACCCGGGTTATGGCCTGCTGTCGGAAAATCCGGAATTTGTGGATGCTTGTGACGCCAATGGCATCACCTTTATTGGCCCCAAGGCGGAGACCATGCGCGCTTTGGGTGACAAGGCGTCTGCGCGTCGCGTGGCGATCGAGGCGGGTGTGCCTGTGATCCCGGCCACCGAGGTGCTGGGCGATGACATGAAAGAGGTCGCGCGCCAGGCCGAAGAGATCGGCTATCCTTTGATGCTCAAGGCGTCATGGGGCGGCGGTGGGCGCGGAATGCGTCCGGTGACGAAGCCCGACGAATTGGAAGAAAAGGTGTTGGAAGGCCGACGCGAGGCGATTGCCGCCTTTGGCAATGGCGAAGGGTATCTTGAAAAGATGATCACCCGTGCGCGCCATGTGGAGGTGCAGATCCTTGGCGACAAGCACGGCAACATGTACCACTTGTTTGAACGGGATTGTTCGGTGCAGCGCCGCAACCAGAAGGTTGTGGAACGCGCGCCTGCGCCGTATCTGTCGGATGAAAAACGGCAGGAGATTTGTGAGCTTGGCTACAAGATCTGCAAGCACGTCAATTATGAATGCGCGGGCACGGTCGAGTTCTTGATGGATATGGAAACCGATGAGTTTTACTTCATCGAAGTGAACCCGCGCGTGCAGGTGGAACATACGGTGACTGAGGAAGTGACTGGCATCGACATCGTCCAGGCGCAGATCAAGATCGCCGAGGGCAAGACCCTGGCTGAGGCCACACGCAAAGCTTCTCAGGATGAGGTGCAACTGAACGGCCACGCGATCCAGACCCGGATCACGACCGAGGATCCGCAGAACAATTTCATCCCCGACTACGGCCGCATCACCGCTTTCCGCGAAGCGACGGGCATGGGCATCCGTCTCGATGGTGGCACGGCCTATTCAGGCGGGGTGATCACGCGGTACTACGACAGTCTGCTGGTGAAAATCACCGCGCATGCCCAAACGCCTGAAGGGGCCATCGCGCGCATGGACCGCGCGCTGCGGGAATTCCGGATCAGGGGTGTGTCGACAAATATCGCCTTTGTCGAGAATCTGCTAAAACACCCGGTGTTTCTGGGGAACGAATACACAACCAAGTTCATCGATACGACGCCAGAGCTTTACAAATTCGCCAAGCGCCGGGATCGTGGAACGAAGGTTCTGACCTACATTGCAGACATCACAGTGAATGGTCATCCAGAGACGAAAGACCAGCCAAAGCCCCGCGCGGACCTCAAAGATCCGCGCCCGCCAGAGCCTCGCGCGGAACCCATGATGGGCACCCGCAACCTACTTGAACAGAAGGGCCCCAAGGCGGTGGCGGACTGGATGAAACAGCAGGATCGCTTGCTGATCACCGACACCACGATGCGCGACGGGCATCAATCGCTGCTGGCCACGCGGATGCGGTCCATTGACATGATCAAGGTCGCGCCCAGCTATGCCGCCAACCTGCCGCAGCTCTTCTCGATGGAATGCTGGGGCGGCGCGACCTTTGATGTGGCCTATCGCTTTTTGCAGGAATGCCCCTGGCAGCGCCTGCGCGATCTGCGTGCCAAGATGCCCAACCTGATGACGCAGATGTTGCTGCGTGCCTCAAACGGGGTAGGCTACACCAATTATCCCGACAACGTGGTGCAGGAATTTGTGCGTGTGGCAGCCGAGAGCGGTGTCGATGTGTTCCGCGTGTTCGACAGCCTCAACTGGACCGAAAACATGCGCGTCGCGATGGATGCTGTGATCGAGAGTGGCAAGATTTGTGAAGGCACGATTTGCTACACCGGCGACATCACCAATCCGGCTCGGTCCAAGTATAACGTGAAATACTATGTCGACATGGCACAGGAAATGGAGGCCGCAGGCGCCCATGTGCTGGGCCTTAAGGACATGGCCGGTCTTATGAAACCGGGTGCTGCGCGTGTCCTGATCAAGGCGTTGAAGCAAGAGGTGGGCCTGCCCATCCACTTCCACACCCATGACACGGCAGGCGTTGCGACGGCGACCATTCTGGCGGCCTCCGAAGCGGGCGTGGATGCCGTCGATTGCGCGATGGATGCGCTGTCGGGCAACACCTCTCAGGCGACGCTTGGCACAGTGGTAGAGGCGCTTGCCAATACGGACCGTGACACCGGGCTGGACATTGGTGCGGTGCGGGAAATTTCTGATTACTGGGACAGCGTGCGTGCCCATTACGCAGCGTTTGAGACGGGCATGCAGGCGCCCTCGTCCGAAGTCTACCTTCATGAAATGCCGGGCGGTCAGTTCACCAATCTGAAAGCGCAGGCGCGGTCGCTTGGGCTGGAAGATCGCTGGCCACAGGTCGCGCAAACCTATGCCGATGTGAACGCCATGTTCGGCGATATCGTGAAAGTCACGCCGTCCTCCAAGGTTGTGGGCGACATGGCACTGATGATGGTCAGCCAGGGGCTGACGCGCGATGATGTGGAAAATCCAGGCAAGGATGTCGTATTTCCTGACTCTGTCGTGGACATGATGCGCGGTAATCTGGGCCAGCCCCCGGGTGGTTGGCCGGATACCATTCAGAAGAAAATTCTGAAGGACGAAAAGCCCAATCTGGAACGCCCTGGCAAGCATCTGAAGCCAGTCGATCTGGAGGCCACGCGCAAGGATCTGAGCGGCCAGTTGGAAGGCAAAAAGGTCGATGATGAGGATCTGAGCGGGTACCTGATGTATCCGAAGGTCTTCCTCGACTACATGGGCCGGCATCGCACCTATGGCCCGGTCCGCACCCTGCCCACGAAGAATTTCTTCTATGGCATGCAGCCGGGCGATGAAATCAGCGTTGAAATCGACCCCGGCAAGACGATGGAAATCCGCTTGCAAGCCATCGGTGAAACAGACGAAAACGCAGAAGTGCGGGTGTTTTTCGAACTCAACGGCCAGCCCCGCATCATCCGCGTGCCCAACCGTTTGGTGAAATCCACCACCGCATCGCGCCCCAAGGCTGAACTGGGCAATGCCAATCATGTGGGCGCGCCGATGCCCGGTGTGGTCAGTTCCATCGCCGTGCAGGTGGGCCAGAAGGTGGCAGAGGGCGATCCGCTCCTGACCATCGAGGCGATGAAGATGGAAACGGGGATTTACGCCGAACGGGCCGCCACGGTGAAAGCCATCCACGTGCAGCCGCAAGGCCAGATCGATGCCAAGGACCTGATGATCGAACTGGAATAATCCATGATCACCGTCACGCCGATCTATGCTGCGATCCTTGCGCTTTTGCTGATCATTCTCAGCGCGCGGGTGATCCTGCGGCGGCGCTCAGTGAAGGTGTCGGTGGGCGATGGCGGCGACCAGGCACTGGTCAAACGCATCCGGGTGCAGGCCAATTGTGCGGAATATGCGCCGTTTGGTGTGCTTTTGTTGTTGGTTGTCGAATTGGCCGGGGCCACGCCGCTGGTCGTGCATGAATTGGGCCTCATGTTGGTGGCGGGCCGTGTGCTTCATGCGGTTGGAATGGGCGTCACGCCGCAGATACCGGCCCTGCGGATCATCGGCATGATCCTGACATTTACCATGCTCGGGCTCAGCGCGATTTTGATGCTTTATCTGATGATTGTTTGAAACGCCCTGCCAAGACGCGCCCGGACGTAAGCGGTGAGCCCGCATTTCTCTCCAAAGCGGCAAATTTTCCCTTGCAGCCTCGGCTGAGAGTTTATAACACGCCCTCACCCATCGGATGCGGGTGTAGCTCAGGGGTAGAGCGTTACCTTGCCAAGGTAAATGTCGTGAGTTCGAATCTCATCACCCGCTCCAAAAACTGTCGATAATCAAGCAAATGCACGATCCTTGGCGCGCGAACCACGCATGAATTGGCCAAAACCTGTCTGTTTCATCGGCAAAACAGCGCCCAAATCGTCCTCAAACCCCCGAGTTACGGAAATAAACGAAATTGTTAGTGGACCTTGAGGTGAGAAACCTCAATTACCGCAGAGTGTTAAGCCCTGGGGTATGTAAGTGAACGACCAAGCGAAATTCGACAGCCACATCATCGCGGCCAGCGAAGCGGTGCCCGTGGTGGTGCCTGCGGTGACCCAAAACGCGAAAACACCCCGGAAGACGATCACCCGGCGTCGCGCGGTCGTTCTGGCCCTAAACCTTGTAACGATCGCAGCCCTTTTTGCCGGGATGACCGTGTTTCTGTCTTATGGCGGGCTGACCTGGCTTGAGATTGCCATGCTCGTGGCCTACGCCGTCACGCTGCCTTGGCTGTCCATTGGGTTGTGGAATGCGATCCTTGGTCTGTCGCTGAGCCTTCGGTACGGCGACGCCGCCGCAATGGCCGTTACGCCCGCGCTGGCCCGCATTGACGGGTCGGAACCGATCAAGTCCCGCGTGGCCATCGTGATGCCCCTGCGCAACGAAGACCCGGACGCGTCACTGGCGCGTTTGCGCGGTTTGCAGGATGCGCTTTCGGCCACCGGTTACGGCGCGTATTTCGACTACCATGTTCTGAGCGATACCGACCGCACGCCCGTTGCCGCCCAAGAAGAGGCCGCAGTCGCGCTATGGCGCAGTGCGCGTCCGGATGTGCAGATTGCCTATCGCAGGCGCGATGACAACTGGGGTTACAAGGCCGGCAACATTGCCGAGTTCCTTCAAGATCACAAAGGTGAATACGACTTCTTTCTGCCGCTTGATGCCGACAGTGTCATGGGCGCGGATGCCGTTTTGCGGCTTGTGCGCGTGATGGAGGCGTCGCCTGAGATCGGCATGCTGCAAAGCCTTGTGGCCGGGTTGCCATCCAAAACGCTGTTCACCCGCGCGTTCCAGTTCGGGATGCGCCATGGCATGCGATCCTACACCCTCGGCGCGGCATGGTGGCAGGCCGATTGTGGGCCCAATTGGGGCCATAACATCCTTATCCGTGCGGAGCCGTTCCGCGAACACTGCATGCTGCCTGTATTGCCCGGCAAGGGGCCGCTGTCTGGCTATATCATGAGCCATGATCAGGTTGAGGCCACTCTGATGCGGCGCGCCGGCTATGAAGTGCGCGTGCTGGCCGAAGAAAGCGACAGTTTTGAAGAAAACCCACCCAGCCTGGCCGATTTCATCCGGCGGGAACTGCGCTGGGCCAATGGCAACATGCAGTACCTGCGCCTGCTGGGACTGCCGGGCCTGAAGCCCATGAGCCGGTTGCAGTTGTTCCTCGCGATCCAGATGTATGCCGCAGCGCCCGCATGGATGGCGTTCGTGGGGCTTGGGGCGGTTCTGGTCTTGGATACGTCTCAGTTTGTTGGCGCGCCGCTGTGGATCGGGCTGGCTCTCTTTGCTGTGGTGCTGACCATCAACCTGATGCCGAAATTCATGGGGCTGATACAAGTCCTGCTGAGTGACCGGATGTCCGCCGCCTATGGCGGTCGCGCCCGTGTGGTCGTGAGCGGTGTTGCCGAAACGCTTTTGTCGATGCTGATCGCGCCGATCGTTGCCTTTGGCCTGACGGTGTTCGTGTTGGGCCTCTTCTTCAACCGCCGTGTGGGTTGGGACGCGCAGCAACGCAGCCGCGCCTACCTGACTTGGGGGGAAGCCGTGCGTGTGCTCTGGCCGCAAACCATGACTGGGATCGCATTGACGGCATGGCTTGCGTATTTCGTGCCCATGGCTTTGATCTTTGGCGCACCGATGCTGATCGCCCTCAGCCTCGCCATTCCAATTGCGGTGTTCACGACGCATCCGTCCTTGAGCCGTGTGTCGCTGAGCACAGGTCTTTTTGACATTCCTGAAGATCGTGCCGTCATTGCGCCTGACCCCGGGAATGCACGGGCCGTCGATATCGTCTGATCCAGCCTATTTTGGCATATCCTTGCCACGCGCCCAATCCGCTTGGGCCGCGTGCAACAGCACTCTCGAATACACACGATGCGCCCAATAAGTCGCGCGAAAGCCCCAATGAGGACGGGATTTGTCTGTTTGCGGCAGGATGCCGGACCCGAAACGTAGGAGCAGGGCGCTGTCGGTCTGGGCCACTTGAAGCCATGTGAGAATAGGTGTGTCAGGCACGGCGAGCAGCAA
Source organism: Pseudomonadota bacterium (assembly GCA_039814845.1). Taxonomy (GTDB): domain Bacteria; phylum Pseudomonadota; class Alphaproteobacteria; order Rhodobacterales; family Rhodobacteraceae; genus Roseovarius. Next base: position 8,252 of record JBCCAJ010000026.1, read on the forward strand.
TTCCGCTTGGCCGCGTTCCCGCGTGATCCAAGCGGCCATACGACCTGTTTCTGCGCGGGCAAGGGCCGCAATGTCCTCGTGATGTGTGCCCTCTTTGCCCGCTAGGCGGAGGATCCGGCGTTCCAGTCGAAACACCCAGCTGTCAAAGAAAACAAAGACATATCGGGCGAAATATGCCTCTAGATCGTCCTTCAGCGGGGTGCAAGGAACAGCGACTTCAAAGCAATCAGCATAGCAGCCCGTCTGCTGAGTGGCAGCGTTTAGAAAGCTGTTGGTTGGTAAGGGTATGGCCGTGATTTTGCCCATGGCTGCGTGGATGGATGCTGCTCTGCTACAAGCCCGCCTCACTGGTTCTTTCAAGCGCGCAGTCAAACACCACGTCGGACCCCAGCGAAAAAGCCCGCATTTTGGGGCGGATTGCCTGGCTGAGCATCTCACACGGGTTGGGCATCGTCAGGCTTTGCGGCCCGTCGCCGATCAGCAATGGCGCAATGGCGATCTGCAACCGATCCAGCAACCCCGCCTCCAGAAACTTTGCGATGGTGATCCCGCCGCCTTCGACCAGCAGATTCTTCAGACCCGCCTTGCGCAGGGCTGTCAGGATGCCCGCCGGGTCAATCACCCCGTCCGTCAAAGGCAGTTGAATGACCTCAATGCCTTTAGCACGAGGGCGGTCCACCGCCTGCACCACAAACCGCTGCGTCCCATCATCGCGCAAGACACGCGCATCGTCGGGCAACCGGCCCGAGGGATCTATCACAATCCGCGCCGGGTTGTCACCTTCACATAGCCGCACAGTCAGTTGCGGTTCATCATGAATGGCCGTGCGCACCCCGATGATCACGCCGTCCACCAGCGCCCGCATTCGGTGCAAATGCGCCAGCCCATCGGGCCCCGACACATCGCGCGCATCGCCCGTCACCGTGGCCACGCGGCCATCCAGTGACTGGCCAATCTGCGCCACGGTTAGCGGCCCGCCATCGCGGCGCGCCAAGGGTGCGTATAAATCCCAAGCCGCGGCCTCTGACGGGCTGAACCCGTTGAGGACCTTGGCCAAGGTGCCGCGTCGCATGCTGAGAAGTTGGTCCCAGACCTTTGGTGTGATCTCTGTATTCATATCAACTCGTCTTCTGGGACCATGTAAGGGGAAGTGCAATCAAATCGACATGACCAACGCGTGTTCGGCCCTGATCGGCAGTCTTACGCCGGGTTTCGCCCCATTCGGGCGCATCTTTCAGCCCGGCCTCTTCCGCCGCCTGGGCAATCCCGTCATTCAGCAGGGTTTGCAAAGGCGCCATGTCGGGGCCCAAATCCCATGGGCTTTGGGCCAGTGACACGTCAAACCCGGCGTTGCGGAAAATCTCCGCCGTGCGCGGACCTGCATCCGGGCCAAGCGCGCGGCCCACGCCCTTGTCACTGCGTTGGTGGCGGTTGAAATAGGTCTCGACGTCGCGGTCGGACGGGGTTTCAGGTGCCCACGTCAATGCGCCATCATAGCTTAGCGCGGCGTAAAATGGCACGTTCAGGCGCCCGGCCAATCGGGTGACCCAGTCTTCCGACATCAGATCCAGCAGGGCAGAGGCGGTAACAAGCGTGACATCCTCCAACGGCAGGGCATCGACATCGGCGAGGTCCTGACAGATGAACTCCGCTTCTGTCGTGATCTCGGCCTTCGCGCGGTCCAGCAGCGCCGGGTCGCCATCCAATAAGCGCCAGCGCGTGCCTTTGGGCAAAAACCCCGCCATAGTCCGCGTGGTGGATCCTGTACCGCAGCCCAGATCGAGGATTACAGGCGCGGGCCCTGCCGCGGCCACAGCTTCCGCCAACAGGCGCGCATCACGGGCCGCGCCATCGGCGGGTTCGCGTAATGTCAGCCAATCTGCGGAAAATCCCATTCAGATATCCCCCTCAAACCAAGCCCGCGCGACATGGCTTTCATGCAGCATCACGCGCAGCTTTTTCACGCGGCCTTCGTCGTTGAGGTCACCGGCCCGCACCCGCGCGGCCATGGTGTCGAAGAAATGTTTGCAAAGGAACTCAGTCGTGGTGAATTTGCCTTTGAATTCAGGGACCTCGTCGAGGTTTTTGTATTTCAGAGGGGTCAGCGTATCGGCCAATGCCTCCAGCGCCAGACCGATATCAACGACCATTCCGTATTGGTCGATGGTTTCAGAGTAGAATGCCAGATCGACGGTGAAGGTCGCCCCGTGCACGCCTTGGGCCGGGCCAAACACCTCCGCCGGGAAGGAATGGGCGATCATAATGTGGTCACGGACTTCGACAGCAAACATTGGGGGGTCCTTTAAGTCTCAGGTATAACGCACGCGATGGCAAAGCGTTGCAGGGTCCGCCAAAATCGCTCCGTATTGAGCGGGCAGATGCTCAAAGGCGGTTTCGCCGGAGATGAGCGCATCAAGGGCGGGATCACATAGCAGATCAAGCGCTTTGGCCATGCGGCGCGCATAGGTCCAGCGCGGGCGGCGACCCGTCGGCAGGTTGCCCACCTGAGAACTGATCAATTTCAGGCGGCGGCTGTGAAAAGCGCCGCCCAAAGGGGCAGGGGTCGGGCCTGCGCCGTGCCAACTGGCCTCAACCACCGTGGCTTCATCCCCTGCGCAATCTATGGCAGTGGCAAGCCCTGACGCGCTGGCAGACACGTGTATGACCACATCTGCGTTGCCCGGTGCGGTGTTCGGCGTGGCAAAGGCACATCCCAAACTTTTCGCCAGGGTCGCGCGGTCTGCGTTGATATCCACCAGCGTGACCTCCGTTCCTGGCGTTCGTGCGGCTAGATAACCTGTTAACGCGCCAACTACCCCAGCACCAATGATCACAATTGCGTCACCTGTGCCCGCGCCGCTGTCCCAAAGGACGTTGAGCGCGGTTTCCATGTTGGCCGCCAGAATAGCCCGCTCTGGTGGCAGGTTAGCAGGCAGAGGGGTGAGCGCGACCTCAGACATGCGAAAACGGGTTTGATGAGGGTGGAGTGCGAACACAGGTTTGCCCTTCTGCGCGCCTTCTGCGATCTGGCCCACGGCGCAATAGCCGTACTTGACGGGGAAAGGGAAGTTGCCTTCTTGCGCAGGGCCGCGCATGCGGGTGTGTTCGCTGTCGGGCACACGGCCTTCGAAGACGAGCCGTTCGGTGCCCCGGCTGATGCCGGAAAAGAGCGTTTCGACCAACACGCCATCGCCATCCGCGCCGGGGCGAAGTTCGGCTTTGCCGGGGCCTGTGCACCAAAGGGCCTGCGCTGTCATTTTTGCTGGACGTGTGTTTGTGTCAACATGATCTGATACTTAGAGGGTTGCGCCGTGCTGGGCAATGCTCGCCGGCGCGGAATCAAGGCGCCCCGCGCCGCCGCGCCTTCGCCTGGCCCCACCCAGGGCCTGGCGAAATGGCAATTGCAGCCCATCGCTCGAACGGAGTCCGGGAACCCAAAGATAAAGCGCTGTTGTTCAAAGGTCCGGATCGCCAGACCGGGGCCAGGTGAAGGCGCTCTGCTGGCGTTGATTGCTAAGGCGCGTGTCGCAACAGAACGTCCTGCACTTTCTGCACCGCACTGTCCCAACTGGCCAAACCATGCGCAGCATTGGAGGCCGCCGCAGCCATCGCCTTGCGTCGATCCTCATTTGTCAGCACCTCCCGCAGCGCCGCCGCGAAGGAGGTTGGATCATCGGGGGGAACCAACCGCGCGGTCTGTGCCGCCACGGTCCCCGGCACCGCGCCCACGCGGCAAGAGATGATAGGCAAACCGTGCACCGTGGCCTCATCAAAGACGATGCCGTAACCTTCATACCGTGTGGCCAGCGCGAAAATACTGGCTTGCGCGTAGTAACGCGACAGTGCCTCCTCTGCGACGCGACCGGGCATTTGAACGCGGTCCTCAAGGCCCAATTCACCCAACAGATCGGCCAGCATCGCCCCGTGCGCCATATCATGTACCCCGCCGACGATGACCGCCTGCCACGGGACATCCCGGATCAGTGCCAGCGCCCGCAGCAGCACGTCATGCCCCTTTCGCGGCACCTGAATGCCCACGGACAGGATCAGCGGCGGATCCTGCGGGGCAGGGAAGGAAGTGGGCCGCGCCGTGCCGGGGCGGGCGATAGTGATCTTTGTCTCTGGCACCGCGTAATGATCGCGCAGCATCTGGGCGGTGTGGGGGCTGGGCACGATGACATGGGCCGTGTGGGCCAGATTGGCGCGCTCACTGGCCAGAAGCCGGGCCTGTTCGGTCTCTGAAATGCCATTCTCAAAGGCGAGCGGGTGGTGCACCATGGCGATGATCGGGGCCTTGACCCTGGCCACCGCGCCCGTGTCCATCGCCCCGAAGGCCAGACCATCCACAATCACGGGGCAGGTCTCCGGCAAGGCGAGCAGCTGTGCGCTTGCGTCGGCCTGATGCTCGGCACTGGGCGCAGGAAAGGACGTACCGAAGGACAGCACATCCACTGTCCAGCCCAAAGCGCGCAGCCCGTCCACCAAATGGCGGTCGTAGATATAGCCCCCTGTGAGGGTGGTGATATCGCCGGGCAGAGCAAAGGCGGCGCGTGGCATGGCAGAACCCTTCTTTGGACTGCGGATTGGCGAAATCGTGACTGCATTTCGCCCGTTGCGCCCTATATCTTTCTATACCCGTCTTGAACCAAGGAGAACCCATGCGCTTTCTTGCCCCCGCCCTTGCCGCCGCCGCTTTTGCCACCCCCGCCCTGGCCGACAAGGCACTTTATCAGCTCGATGACACCCACACGGCGATCTATTTCACGGTCGATCACATCGGCTATGCTAAAACCCTCGGCATCTTCACCGGGCTGGAGGGGAGCTTTATGTACGATCTTGAAACGCAAGAGCTTTCCGATGTGAACGTGACCATTCAGGCGGCTAGCGTGAACACGTTCCACGAGGCCCGGGATGGCCATGTGCGCAACAAGGATTTCCTGCACGTGGAAGACCATCCCACCATCACCTTCACCGCCTCTGAGGGCGCACCCGAAGGTGATACGAACGGCACTGTGACCGGGGATTTGACGATCCTTGGCGTGACCCAG
>JBCCAJ010000473.1:0-2413 GCA_039814845.1 Pseudomonadota bacterium
GGCCTATTACTACTGGCATGCCGTGAGTGAGAACGGAGAGTTTGCCTCAGACGCCTATTTCTTTTGTGCCGTTGATGACGTGTTCACAATCATAGGTGATCAGGATTGTGAGGCGCGAGGCCATGACAGGGTCGCTTTTACTGAAGTGCAGATCGGTGACGATGGTGTCTCCGAAGTGCGCCTGACCGCAGCGCTGGCCCCCAAACCTCAAGCGGCGCGGAAGGCTACCGAACCTGAGGCGGAACCGGAGCCTGAGCCGGAAACGGCCGCGGTGGCTGCGTCTGAGCCGGTTACAGAGCCAGAGGTGGAACCTGCGTCACCCCCGACCAACCTGCCGCAGCCCACATTCACACTGACCACAGATGTTCCGGTGGCTGACCTGCTCACGACCGTCCCGCTTGATTTTCCCGCAGTGAAAGCCGCGATTTTGGGGGAATGGGGCCAGGATGGGTCTGATTTGTCGGTCAAGATCGGGCCAAAGCGGTTCGAAGAGTTTGAAAACGGGGCCACCAAGGCCGCTGGGGCTTGGCGGTTGACAGCCACCTGCCCGGGTCATGGTGGTGCCGGGCCCGGGGTCATGCTTCGCTACGACGCAAGCCCGGATGAAAAAACCTGCCTCGTATTGCAGGATTTGCGGGATGACGGGTTTGCACTGCGCGATCCGGGCAGCGAGGCCGAGATCAGTTACGCCCGCTAACGTGCGCCTATTCATTTGATCTTAAAGCCTTTTGGGTAGCGTCACCCAAAGGGTACTGAGTGCGGTCAGTCGGCTGGCCCGCGCGGGCGAACACCCCCTTTGATCCGGGTGGTGCAAGCGCATCCCCTTTCGTGACGAACGCGCTACAAAACGCGCGATCCATGGCCAGATACCGTGTGTCCGATTGCGCGCATCAGGCAACATGCGGAAAAGTTTTCAAAATGCCCGCTTGTTTGGCGAGAAATCGCATGGAAAGCTGAATTTATGAGCAGTATACGAACTATAACAGTTGCGCTCATACTGGCCATTTGCACACAGGCGCAGGCGGTCGAGCGCATGGAACTGTCTGAAACCATTGCATCTTGTACGGGCCGTTTGTCGGCTGAGATGGAATTTGCCTGGCTCATGAACGCCCCGGACGCGGATGAGTTGGAAATCCGGCGCGCCCATCTGATCGACATTCTCGAATCTCTGGGACCAGGTGACGATCCACGTCGCCGCATGGCCCTGCGCATTGAGACGAAAATGGCCCATGCGCGCTTACTTTCAACGGCCTATTTCGGCAAGGATGAGACCCGCGCGATCTGGGCGAAGAAGCAGGCTATGCGCCAAATTTCGAGCTGCGAAAGCTTGCTGCTGGAGGGGTAATCCCAGCGGCTTGCGCTCAAATTTCAGGCGATCCGGGTGCGAGTGTCTATTTTGCGGGCATTTTCGCGCAAACGGGCAGGATCGTATGCCCGTTTGCTGGGCATCCAGAAAACTCACGCTTTAGGAACGTCCGAGGCCGCTTTGCCGTGGCCCAGATAGACTGTGCGGTGATGCCGGCCTGACAACCATTCACCACCGCACACCGCACTCAAATGCGTGCTGCCGATATGGGAGGGCTTCCGTGTTCGCGCAAGACCTGCACGCGCAACTAAAAGGAATTCACATGTCCAAGAAACTTCTTTGCACCACCGCTGCTTTGGCTATCGCGGGTGCTGCGCCTGCCTTAGCCTGTGACGCGCCGATCAAGGTTGGTGTCTTGCATTCGCTGTCCGGCACCATGGCGATCTCGGAAACGACCCTCAAAGACACGATGGAAATGCTGGTCGAACAGCAAAACGCCGCTGGTGGCGTGCTGGGTTGTGAGCTGGAGGCCGTTGTTGTCGACCCCGCATCCGACTGGCCGCTTTTCGCAGAAAAAGCTCGGGAACTGCTGACGGTGCATGAGGTCGATGTCATTTTCGGCAACTGGACGTCGGTGAGCCGCAAATCCGTGCTGCCCGTGATTGAGGAACTGAACGGCTTGCTCTTCTACCCGGTCCAGTATGAGGGCGAAGAAAGCTCCAAAAACGTGTTCTACACCGGTGCGGCGCCGAACCAACAAGCGATCCCGGCCACGGATTACTTCCTTGAAGAGCTGGGCGTTGAGAAGTTTGCGCTGCTGGGTACCGACTACGTTTACCCGCGCACAACCAACAACATTCTGGAAAGCTACCTTCAGGACAAAGGCATCGCGGAAGACGATATCTTCGTGAACTACACACCCTTTGGCCATTCTGACTGGTCGTCCATCGTGGCGGACGTTGTGGCCTTGGGTGAAGACGGCAAAAAAGTCGGCGTAATCTCCACCATCAACGGTGACGCCAACATTGGTTTCTACAAGGAACTGGCCGCCGCTGGTATCTCTGCCGATGACATTCCTGTTGTGGCATTCTCCGTGGGGGAAGAAGA
>JBCCAJ010000512.1:0-1860 GCA_039814845.1 Pseudomonadota bacterium
CCATCAAACGCTTCTGCGCGCGGCGTCACGAGGGGGTGCCGCCCAAGGGCAGCTTCCTCGATGAGCTGATGATCAAACACGGCATCGACCCCACGCTCACCCCCATCCAAGACCAAAAAGACAGGTCCATCGTCGCGTGAAGGGGGCTACCCTGCCAGAGTGAAGATCTGGCGTTCCGCTGCGCGCAAATTTGCCACGCGTTGCGTGCTGGCGGGGCGGGTAAAGGGTGTTTTGCTGAATTCAGGTAAGCGCCAGTCGATGATGGCTTGTGTGTATTCCAAGTCGATCCGGCGATCCGGCGGCAGGCTGTTGGCGGCGCCCAGCAAAGTTCTGTCACTGAAGGGACAGATGTAGAAGTTATTGGTGTGGCCGTAATAGGTATTGCCCAGCCCGTTTGCCAGGAAATGCTCTGTAAAGCTCAGATCATAAATGCGCTTGCTGGCCATGCCGTCGAGACTGGATAACCAAGCCTCGTATTCCGCGCGGATCTCAGGATGCGCATGCAGAGGGTCCCATCCTGACAGGTTCATCATCTTGATGCCGAAATTGATGGAGTGCTCTGTCCCGTTTGTGTATTCCCGCGTGCCTTTGCGCCATAGCACCGCCTTCAGAAAATCCACCACATTGCCGCGCATCAGAAGACCGCCGGGCGGCAGCGACCAGACCAGTTCATACCGCAGGCTGGGCAAGGCAGCTTTGGCCGTGGCGATGCGAAAGGCGTCATCTGTGCGTTTCAACCACGCTGGGTCAACCACTCGATCTGGGTCGGTTCTAAGAGGATCCGAGATCAGGATATTCTGGCCTAAACGCCGGGCCAGCTTCGTGGCGATGCGAGAATCCTTGCGACTTTGCTGATTTTCGGCGTGGGAGAAAAGTGTCAGCCGATCCAGAGAAGGCCGCGCACAGGCCAGCAAAACGCGACTGTCGATGCCACCAGACAGGGGAAGGTAGACGGGTTCTGTATGGTTCGCCAAGGCCGCAACGATCTGTTCCAGACGTTTGACAATGCCGGTCACCAGGGCGGTTTGCTGCGCCTCATCGGGTTCAATGATGTCGCCTTCACCCGGCCAGTGGCGGGTTTCGCGGAATGTTGTCAGATCAAGATAGTGGTTGGGCAGCAACCGGCGCACATGCTGGTCAGCCGTGTGGCCAAAGGCAAAGCGCGCTTTGTCCTCGGCGGCCAATGCGGCCAGCGGGTAGGACTGGTTTTCGATCACGGGCCGGTGCAGCACGAGGTTCAGGGTCGACGCGACGCGGCCCTCATTTGCATCATAGACCGCCCCAAGTGATCCTACCGGATCGAGATAAAGCCGCTCAACGTCGTCCAGTATGATGACGAACGCGTAGCGCCCGGCGCAGTGTGCCATGTAATCGGCCACCGCCTCTGCTGTTTTGAGCGCGGAAACCTTCGCCTTAAGCACGTGATCAGTGACAACATTTCCATCGCGATCAACGCCCACACCCATAAACGCCGCATGGCCCGAGCCTTGTGCAAACTCCGTGATGGCAACGGGCAGTTTGGGACCAGTCTCCAACCGCCACACGCCCAACTGGTGCTCTGTGCGGCCGGGTAGCGGCGGCTCCGCTTTATGGATCAAGCGGAATTGTTGAGAGAACACATCGCCGACATTCAAGTCAGCTGCGCGGCAAAGCTGCTCTCCGATGCATGCGCTTGAGGAGGAGGAAACCATAGAGTGCCCGTTCGATTTGCCCTTTTCTCTACTGTAGGAAAATTTCTGGCAAGTTAAACAGGTTTAGCGAATGGCGTCGCTTGTTCGCGAATTTCACCTTTGGTGAAAGCGCGTGTCTGTGAAGACGGTTGGACTTGAGTATTTTGGAAAGATGACGTGGCGGTCGCTC
>JBCCAJ010000392.1:0-3228 GCA_039814845.1 Pseudomonadota bacterium
ATGTTCTGGGGCCAGGACCGTCTGGAAGAGCTGGATCTGCATCTGGCGGGTCAGCTCTGATCACATGCCGAAATCGGAACGGGCGGGCTTTCCCACCTACTGGACAACGTTCGGCCAAGGGCCACGCGCGGCACTGCTGATCCATTGCAGCCTCGCGCATTCGGGCAGCTGGGGGCGCATGGCGCGGGGGCTGTCTGGGCTTTTGACCATGACTGCGTTTGACATGCCCGGACATGGTCGCAGCGGGGCGTGGGATGGGCAGGGTGAAATCCAGAAAGTCACGGCAGAGATCGCCGCTGATTTTCTAGATGGCCCTACGGACATTATCGGCCATTCCTTCGGGGCCACGGTTGCGCTTCGCCTTGCCGTGATGCGCCCTGATCTGGTGCGCACGCTGACCCTGATTGAGCCTGTCTTCTTCGCCGTCGCTCTGCGTGACCGCCCAGAGAGCGCCGCCGCGTTTGAGGCCGCGCAGGGGGATTTCATTCCGGCTATGGAACGGGATGACCTGCTGACGGCCGCGCACGCCTTCACCCGCCTCTGGGGCGATGGCACCCGGTGGGAGGACATCCCGACGCCCGTCCAACAGGCGCTGGCCCATCAAATGCACCTGATCGCGGCAAGCCGCGCGGCACTGCATGATGACGCCGGAGGCATGTTGGTGCCGGGCTTGCTCGACCGTCTCGATATGCCTGTATTGCTGGTTGAGGGCAGTCAATCGCCTGACATAATTCACCAGATCAATGACGGTCTTTCCGCTCGATTGCCCACCACGACCCGAACGGTGATCATGGGGGCCGGGCATATGGCACCGGTGACCCATGCTGATCAGGTATCAGCGGAAGTGTTGCGCTTTTTGCAAACGTCTTAGCGCCCCGGCGCGGAATCAAGGGCGTAGCCCGACGCGCCTTCGCCTGGTCCCACGTCACACCTTTGGTGTGCCAATTACATGTGGAGTGCCTTTGGCGCGATGGCCTGGCGAATTGGTGCTGTAGGCGCATCGCTCAAATCATCGGCGGTACGTCACGATAAAAACGCCCTCGCTTGAGGTCTGGATCGCCAGACCGTGGCCTGACGAAGCCACTGTGCCGCACCTAAAGGGTACCGCTTGCAATCTCAACAAACCGGTCGATATCTGCCTCTTCCACCGACCACCCGACGACCAGACGCATCCCCAATCGCTCTTCGTCCGGCCCGTCTAGGGCGCCGTGCAGTTCATACCGTGCGCCTGCCTGCCAAAGCGCCCGATGCACGCGGCGGGGCAGTGTGGCAAAGATCATATTGGCGGCGGGTTCGAACATGAATTCGAATTCCGAAGCGTCGCGCAGGCCCGCGATCATCCGCGCGGTCTTGGCGTTCGTCACCTTTGCTGCCCGTTTCCAGACATCCCCGCGCAAATACCCCTGCATCTGTGCTGACAGATACCGATGCTTGGAAAACAAATGCGCCCCCCGCTTGCGCCGCAACTCAAATTCCCAAGCGTGCGCAGGGTCGAAAAAGATCACCGCTTCCACCCCCAGACAGCCGTTTTTCGTGCCGCCAAAGCTTACGGCATCGATGCCTGCTTTCCATGTCATCTCCGCCGCTGAACAGCCAAGGGCTATCATTGCATTTGCAAACCGCGCGCCGTCCATATGGGTCGTCAGACCGTGGGCTTTGGCAACGCCGGTCAGCGCCTTCAACGCGTCTAAACTGTACACGCGCCCGCGTTCCGTGACCTGTGTCAGTGCCACAGGCCCCCTTTGCGACGTATGCACATCGTCCTTGGTCCAACCGGTGATCGCGGCGTCCAGCGCCTCGGCCGTCATCTTGTCATTCGTGCCCACCAGCGACAGTTTCCCACCACCGGTGTAGAATTCCGGCGCGTGGCATTCATCCACCTGAATATGCGCCAGTGGGGTGCAAAAGATGGTGTCCCATGGTTGGGCCAGCGTCGACAGGGCCAGCGCATTGGCCGCCGTGCCGGTGGACACCAGATAAACCGCAGCCTCGGGCGCCTCAAACTCAGTGCGGATCAGATCCCGCACCTCCTCCATCATTTCATCCTTGCCATAGGAGGACTGAAACCCCTCATTGGCCGCGACGACGGCGTCCATCACCTCGGGCAAGGCAGGGCCACAATTGTCGGATTTGAAGATCATATGCCCGGCTCCTCGATCAGATGGTCTTCCCAGTCGTCGTCATCCACCAAAACTTCGGACACCGTGCAGCCCCGCATCGACACGCTTGCTTGATGCACCGTCTCAGGATCCCCCGAAATCAGCGGATGCCAGTCATAAAGCGGCTTTCCCTGATGCAGCAGCTTGTAGGCGCAGGTTTCCGGCAGCCAATACATATGCCGGTCCAGCGTCCGCGCGGTCAAAGATATACACTCCGGCACGAATTGTTTGCGGATCGCGTAATTGCTACACAGGCAGGTGGCATCATCGAACAGTCTGCAGGCCACGCGGGTCAGCACCACATCCCCGGTCTCCTCATCTTCGATCTTGTTGAGGCAACATTTCCCGCAGCCATCACACAAAGCCTCCCACTCGGCCTGCGTCATCTTCTTGAGCGGTGTTGTGTCCCAATAGCGCGGCCGCAACCCGCTGCGTTCAATGCTCATAACGCGTCCAGAATTTCGCGTGAGCGGGCACAATCGGCATCCATTTGCGCGATGAAGGCCTCAAGGGTCTCGAACGTCTCTTCCGGGCGCAGGTAATCCACCAGCGCGACCGAGAGTTCTGAGGAATAGAGATCCCCCGCGAAATCAAAAAGGAAGGTTTCGATGTTGGGCACATCGCCCTGAAACATCGGCCGCACACCAATTGAGGCCGCCCCATGATACGACCCTTGATGTGGCCCATCCAGCACATCAACCAGCACCGCATAGACGCCGAATTTTGGCTTATGCAGCCCCTCAATGGACATGTTCGCAGTGGGATATCCCAGCTCACGCCCCCGTTGTTCGCCGCTGATGACCGGCCCGTCAATCCGGTGCCAATGACCCAGCATCTTGGCCGCGTCCCGTGGCCGCCCGTCGGCCAGCGCGTTGCGGATAGCGGTCGAAGACACCTCCCCCTGCGCGCCTTCCAGAAGGTTGGCGACTGTTACCCCAAACCCCATCTCAGCGCCAAATGTCTTCAAATCCTCAACCGTCCCTTTTCGCCCTTTGCCAAAACAGAAATCCGCGCCCACCACGACGTGCCGCAGCCCCAGCCCATCGGCAATCACATCGCGGGCAAACTG
>JBCCAJ010000164.1:0-6199 GCA_039814845.1 Pseudomonadota bacterium
ATGGGGAAGATCATGCCAGCCAACGCCAGCTTGGGATCTAGAAAAGTCGACAGACCCGATAGCATCACAAGCGGCATACCAAAGCCAATAGATCCCTTGATTACGCCTGACAGGATGGCCACCCCGAAAGAGGCCACAAGCAGCCAAAGGCTCATGTCATTGATGAGCGAGAAATCCATGCACCAGCCCTAGCAGACGCCCGGACGGGCCACCACTCCCGGGCAAAAGACTGGACAAATAAGCGGCACCTCCCCAGACTTAGGTCAGAAAAACACTGCGAACCATGATGTGGGAGATCGCGATGACCAAATTGATCACAACAAATCGCCGGGGTGCGTTGAAGACATTGGCCGGGGGCGTGGCGGGTGCTGCGACCCTACCACTTTGGGCGCGCTACACCCATGCGCAAACCTCTGAGCCGATCAAGATCGGCTTTCAGGTACACCGCACCGGCATCGGCGCCGCCTATGGCCGGTGGTACGGGCGCACGACAGAGGCCGCAGCCGCGCTGATCAACGAAAGCGGCGGCATCAACGGCCGCATGGTGGAGATCGTCGCCGAGGATGACGGCACCGATCCTAAACGGGGTGCCGAAGTGGTGGAGAAATTCGCCAACCAGCACAATTGCGATGTGGGGTTTGGGACGCTTTTCAGCCATGTGGTGATCGGATCATCGCCCCGCGCGGGCGAATTGAAGCTGCCTTATTTCGTGGTATCTGAGGGCCATCATGTCGCTTCGGGCATGCTCAACCGCTATACATTGCAGCCCGGCATCACGGATGTGAAAAGTCAGGTGCAAGCAATGGCGCCTTTTGTGGCGGAGAACCTGGGCAAGAAGGTCACCATGATCTTCCCCGACTTCGCCTTTGGCCATGACCACCGTGATTTCTTCACCGAAGCGATTGAGCGTCAGGGCGGCGAAGTGCTGGAACAGATCGCCATTCCCCCGGCGGAGACATCCTTTACCAAGTATTTCCCCAAGATACCGCGGGACACCGAAGTTCTGTATCACGTGATGGTTGGCCCTGCGGTTCTGACTTTTGTCAAAGAGCTTGGCGAATTCTTTGGCCCGTCACGGCCCGAGATTTTCGGGTTTATCGACAGTTTGGAGGCGGTCGATATGGCGAGCCCCGGCCTCGAATTCCTCGACGGCACCTATTTCTGGGAGGGCAATCCGCGCCACGCACAGACCGATCAGAGCGAGTTCGACAAGTTCTTCCGTGAACGCGTCGGCGTGGATGCGCGTGGGGCATCGGTGAGCGACGCCACAGACGTGTCGACCTACGCCCACATGTTCGGCTGTTGGGAAACGCTGCACGTGATCAAGGACGGGATGGAGGCTGCAGGCTACGCCGGGCCGGATGATCGCGCGGCGCTGATCGAGGCCGTGGAGGCGATGACCGACATGCCCCATTCCAACGCGCACCCGCAAGGTGCGAAACTGTTCAACGGTAAGACGCATCAGGTCTTTGGGCATCAGTTCATCTCAAAGGTGGAAAACGGGACGCTGAACGTGGTGCATACGACGTCGATTGAAGACACGTTCTATCCCGATGAGGTGGATTACACGACGCAGGCGTTCTGATCAGGCTATCCTTTGGAGGCGCTGTTCGCCATGCCTTGGGTGGGGCCTGGCAAAGGGCGGCGGGCCTTTGGCCCTTGCTTGCAAGCGGGGGTGCTATAGGGCAAAGCGTGCGAACACGTTTTAGGATTACCTCATGAAACTCACCGAGTTCAAAGCTCTTACTTTCGATGTCTATGGCACGCTGATTGACTGGGAAACCGGCATGGTGAACGGGCTGAAGCCGCTCACGGACAAAGTGGGTGGTCTGACCCGGGATGAGATTCTGGAGGCCCACGCGCATCACGAAAGCACCACGCAAAGATACACCCCCGCCAAGACATATTCCAAGATCCTTGCCGTGGTTTACAAACGCCTTGCCGAAGAATGGAATGTACCCGTCACTTGGGAAGAGTGCATGGCCTACGGCGCATCAGTCAAAGACTGGCCTGCTTTCCCCGACAGTACAGAGGCCCTGGCCTATCTCAAAGGTCATTACAAACTGGTCGTGCTCAGCAATGTGGACAATGCCAGTTTCGGCCATTCCAATGCTAAGCTGGGCGTGACATTTGACGCGGCCTACACGGCGGGCGACATCGGCAGCTACAAACCTAATCCGCGCAATTTCGAATACATGCTGGAAAACCTTGCCCGGATGGGCATTGAAAAGGATCAGATCCTGCACACGGCCGAAAGCATGTTCCACGATCACGCGCCCGCCAATACGTTCGGGCTGGCCAATTGCTGGATCTATCGACGGCATGATCAACAAGGCTTCGGCGCCACGATGAACCCCGGTGATATGCCCAAATACGACATGGTGTTCCATTCTATGGCGGACCTTGTTGAGGCTCATAAAGCAGAGCTGGCTGAGGGCGGCTAGGCGGTGTCGCAAACCCGCTTCCTTGCGATTAGTATCGGCCTTTTTTTCGCAGCGGGTACCTGGGGACTTTACTGGATACCGCAAAGGGCGCTGGAAGCGGCCGGGATGACCGGCGGTTGGGGCACGATTGCGCAGTATCTCTTTTGCACCGTCATTTTGTTACCGCTGGCGATTTGGCGTGGACTGAACGGCAAACAGACCGGCCTGAACCTGCCCCTGGCTGGGTTACTCATGGGCGGGGGGATTGTGTGCTATGCCAACGCGTTCCTTCTGACGGACGTGATCCGCGCGCTTTTACTATTCTACCTCACACCAGTCTGGGCGACCCTGATAGAGATCACCTTCTTCCGCACACCGCCAGGTTGGCAGCGGGCCATCACACTGCCCATGTCCCTGGCCGGTGTGTGGATCGTAATTGGCGGCGAAACGGGGCTGCCATTGCCCGGAAACGTGGGCGACTGGCTCGCGCTTTTGGGTGGCGCGATGTTTGCGGCTGGCGCAGCAAGGGTCCAAGTGGCGCGGATAGACGGGATTTTCCCGATGCTCTTTGCGTTCTTTGTGTTCGGCGGCGCGTTTGCTATGGTACAATCGTTCCTATTGGCAGATCAACTTGGTCCCATCCCGCCGCTTGAGACGTGGATCGTTCTGACGCCCTGGTTTCTCGTGCTGTGCCTTGGGTTTTTCCTACCCACCAACATCCTCGTGACTTGGGCGCCCACACAGCTGGGCGCGGGGCTTTTCAGCATTCTCATTCTGGCCGAACTGATCTTTGGCGCGATCAGTGCCGCAGTTTGGGCAGATGAACCGTTTGGCTGGCGTGAAAGCTTGGGCAGTCTGATGATCTTGGGCGCGGGGGTGATAGAAGTGCTCTTGGCCGCCGGAGAGAAGCGCGCATGATGCCCATTTCGCTTGCCCTTGAGTGGCAACCTGCGCAAATCTTCGATTAACATGGAATTGGGTCCTTACATTCTTCTCGCCACGCTGGAAGGCGCGGTAACAGCTGCAGTGCTGGCGCTGACAGCGGTGGGATTGTCGCTGGTCTTTGGTGTCATGCGCGTGGTGAACATCGCCCATGGGGAATTCTTCATGCTGGGCGCGGTGATTGCCTGGTACGTGGCGCATTACATGGGCGGGCATCCAGCCCTTGGATTTACGGCTGCGCTGATAATTGCGCCGCTTCTGGTCGGGGCTATCGCGGTGGCCGCCGATATGACGATCCTGAAGCGGATCGACTATGACCCAGAACGCACCATCGTGGCCACGATTGGCCTTCTCTATATCATCCAGCAACTGACCCTGATGACCTACGGGCCCGAGGCACGGCCGGTGGAGCCTCCCTTCAACGAACGCATTGCGCTGCCGTGGTTCGAGTTTGGCGATGACGGGTTGGAATTCTACTACCCTTGGGGGCTGTCCACGACAAGCTACAAGCTGGCAGTGATCGGCGCGGCGGGCGTCGTTCTGGCGGGTGTTTGGGCAATGATGACGCGGACCAAGGTGGGTTTGCTCATGCGCGCAACACAAGCGGACCGAGAGATGGCGCTGGCCTTCGGCATCCCGGTGGAGCGTGTCTATGCAATCGTCTTTGGCATCGGCGCAGGGCTGGCCGCGTTGGCCGCCGTGCTCATCGTGCCCATCCAGCAGGCACATTACCTCATGGGGGCGGACCCACTGCTGTTGAGCTTTATCGTAGTGATCATCGGGGGCTTGGGCAGCCTACCGGGGACAGTGGTGGCCGCTATCATTATCGGGCTGTCAGATGGGATCATCTCTGTCTTTTTCTCGCCAACGCTGGCAAAAATCCTCGCCACCCTTCTGGTCGGCCTGGTGCTGGTCTTTCGGCCTCAGGGCCTTTTTGGGACGCGTGCAGCATGAACGTGCGGACGCGCATTCTGACGCTGCATCTTGGCCTCATTGCGCTTCTTTTTGTGCTGCAATTCGTGCTGCCGCCCTACCATCACGGCAATATCGCGCGGATCATGGTGCTGGCAAGCTATGCGATCGGCTACAATATCCTCTTTGGCTACACCGGTCTGTTAAGCCTCGGCCATGCGCTCTTCTTTGCGGCCGGCATGTACGGGATGGGGCTAACCATTCAGCACGCCGGGTTTTCGCCTGCACCAGCGATTTTGGTGGGAATCATTGCGGCAGCCGTGGTGTCAGCTGCGCTGGCGCTTTTGGCGCTGCGCACGGTGGGTGTGGCCTTCATGATCGTGACGCTGATGTTTGCCCAGGCGGGTTATCTGACGGTGCTGTACTTCGGCGAATACACGCGCGGGGATGAAGGGTTCGTGATCCAGGCCGCCCAGCGCGTGCTGTGGGGGATTGATCTGGCCAATGAGACGAACCGCTACTTCGCGGCCTGGGGGCTGTTTTCCGTCAGCATGCTGATCTGCTTGCGCGTCGTCAGCAGGCCCTTTGGGCGCACGTTGGTGGCCATTCGTGAAAATGAAGAACGCGTGCGCATGCTGGGCTATGACACGTTCGCCCATAAGCTGACGGCGATGGTTCTTTCGGGAACAGTCGCCGGTGCAGCAGGGGCGTTCTACGGACTTTTGTTCGGTTACGCGGGGGCGAGTTTTGCATCCGTACAGTACTCGATCCTACCGCTTTTGTGGGTCTTGCTCGGGGGCGCGGGCACAGTGCTGGGGCCGTTTGTCGGCACCGTGTTCATGTTCTACCTGATCGACCTCAGCTCTGGCATCACCACGGCACATATGCTGATTGCCGGGGTGGCTTTGGTCGCCCTGACACTCTTCGCGCCACAGGGTTTGGTGGGTGAAACCCGAAGACGTGGGGCAAAGTGGTTGCCATGACATTGCTGTTGGAAACCAAAGGCCTGTCAAAAAACTTCGACGGACTGCAGGCCGTGACAGATGTCGATTTCACCCTGCCCGAGGGAGAGGTGCGCGCGTTGATTGGGCCCAACGGGGCCGGGAAGACGACGCTGGTCAGCATGATTTCGGGCCGCATTGCGCCCTCCGCTGGCACTGTACGGTTCGACGGGCGCGACGTGACCGCCCTGCCTGCCCATAAGCGGATCATGGCGGGGATGGCCTATACGTTTCAGATCACTTCTGTCTTTGCCAAGCTACCCGCGCGGGAAAACGTGGCGCTAGCCGCGCGGCGGCGGATGCCTGCGCGTCAGGTGGGCGGCGCGGTAGAGGCAGCGTTGTCGCGTGTAGGTATTCTGGATAGGGCCGAGGAGGAGGCAGGAAACCTAAGCTACGGCCACCAAAGGCTTTTGGAGATTGCGATGGGGTTGGTACAGCGGCCTCGGCTGTTGATCCTTGATGAGCCGACGCAAGGGTTGGCGGATGGAGAGATCGAAGGCTTCAAGGCGCTGGTGCGGGATTTGGCGCAAGAGGCGACGATCCTGCTTATTGAACACAATATGAGCGTGGTGATGGAAGTGGCCGACACTGTCAGCGTATTGAATTTCGGAGAGATGCTGGCAGAGGGCACGCCGGCGGAAATCCGCGCCAACCGTGACGTGCAAGCGGCCTATCTGGGAACCGGTGCCGATGCTTGAGGTGGACACCATCAACGCGGGCTACGGAGAGGCGCAGGTGCTGCGCGATCTTTCAATAAAGGTGGAGGCGGGGGAAATCCTGTGCCTCTTGGGCCGCAACGGCGCAGGCAAAACCACGACCATGCAGGCAATCATGGGGCTTTTGCCACTGATGTCAGGCCGGGTGACGCTGGACGGGGAAGACATCAGCCGCCTGCCCGCACATCAAGTGCCGCGCGCAGGG
>JBCCAJ010000460.1:0-2500 GCA_039814845.1 Pseudomonadota bacterium
GCAGCGTTTGGACTGCGGGTTGCATCTATAACTTTCAGCGCCATCAGCGCGGCGACAACGAACAAACCGGCCTCGAAAAGGAAGACCGCGCCAAAGGCGGGGGCATCCTGAGCAAGGCTCACGCGCATGACATCAACAGCGGCTGCGCCCGTCAGGCCACCGAACCCTGCCGCTATGGCTTGCGCTGCGCCCCAAAGCCCCATGCGCGTGCCTTCGCGCGAGGCGCGTCCCTGACCCGCCAGCGCCATCATGGATCCGATGGCCGCCACAGCGAACATGCCGTTGAAAAACCCAAGCGCCACAACGGCGGGCATCAGGGTGGACGGCACCGCAGGCCCGCCAAGCAACGTGATCGCCGTGAGGCTCATTGCAGACCCTAAACAGCCCGCGACAACCCAGGCCCGCAGGCTGCCGATGCGCAGTCCCGTGGCCATGATCCCGACCGTCAGCATACCAAGGAAAACCCCACCGTTCTGAGCCCCCGAAAGCGAGGTGGACTGCCCCGGTGTGAAGCCGAATACGAGGCCCGCATAAGGCTCAAGGATCAGTTCCTGCATGAAATAGGCGGTCATGGACAGGAAGACGAAAATGGTAAAGTGGCGCGCAGCGGTCTCTGACCAAATCTCTCTAAGCCCTTCTAAGAAAGGCGTTTCTTCGCGGACACGTTCCACCGACTGAATGCGGGATTCAATGCCCCAGACGGCCAATACTGTCAGCACCACCGCCCCGCCTGTCACGATGCCCACGATCTTGAGCAGCAGCGCAGGTGTATAAGGATCCAAGAACACGCCGACCGTTCCGGCGGTTATCGCAATACCCGCAATCATCATCAGCCACGTGATCGTGGCAGCGGCCGCGCGGCGGCGCGGTTCCGTTGACGTGGCCAGAAGCGCCAAAAGCGACGTGCCAGACGCTCCCACACCCAAACCAATCAGCGCATAGGCCACGATTGAGAGGGCCATCCCGGCGGCGAAACTGGTCTCAAAAAGCAACACGCCCGAAGCAGCCCCAAAGGCACCCAAGGCCAGCGCGACCATACCACCGATGATCCAGCGCGTGCGCCGCCCGCCCGTGTCGGACATGAAGCCCCAATTGGGCCGGGTGATCTGAATGCCGTAGTGCAGCGCGACCAGAAGACCCGGCAGAACGGCGGGCAATGCCAGCTCCACCACCATCAAGCGGTTCAGCGTTGAGGTCGTCAGCACCACCACCGCGCCCAGCGCCATCTGCACCAGACCCAAGCGAACAATACCAAGCCAGGACAGATGCATCACGGGCCTCCTACGCTGCGCAGGGCCACGGCGGCGACCATCATGCCACTCACGTAAAGCAGAACGCCAGTGCCGTTATACCAGGGCGCGCGGCCCTTGGGATCGGTGAGCATCACGCGCATGGCCCAAAGCTGCGCGGCCAGAAGCGCAAGGATGATCAGCGCAAAAACAGGCCTGTCCCAAATCGCCAAAAGCGCGATCACCACGACCTGCGGCAAGGCCATGACCCAACAGGCCACCCGCGCGGCCCGATGCGGGCCAAGCGTGACGGGCAAAGAGTTGACCCCCATCTGGCGGTCGCCCTCTAAAGCTTTAAAATCATTGAGTGTCATGATGCCATGCGCGCCCAACGCATAAAGCGCGGCGATGGTCACGATCTGCCAAGACGGGGCACCGGCGGAGAGGACAGCGGCCCCGGTGAACCAAGGCAGGCCTTCATAGCACAGCCCCACAAGCCCCGGCCCCCAAATGCCCGACCGCTTCATGCGCACGGGTTCGGCGGAATAGGCCCAAGCGGCGATCACGGCAAACACGGTCGCGCCAAAACCCCAGGGGCCAAGGAACGACCCAAGCGCCAGCGCCATGGCTGACATGATCAGCGCAATCCAAAGTCCCCAGCGGCCCGGGATCAGACCGGACGGGATTGGTCGGTGTGGTTCGTTGATGGCATCCACATGACGGTCGCACCAATCATTGGCAGCCTGGCTCATGCCGCAGACCACTGGCCCGGCCAACACCATACCCACCAGCACCAACCAAGGGGCGGATGTAACTGGAACGCCTGAGGCGACAACACCGCAGAGATAGGCCCAGACCGGCGGAAACCACGTGATGGGTTTGATCAGGGTCAGCACAGCAGGCGGGTGCGGAAAGCGTCGACCGGCGCGATCTTCGAAAGTGACACTCATAGTGTCAATTAAACATTACATTCGCCTTGGGTGAAAGAAGTTTTTTGACGCATGCACCCGACCACCCAGTTGGGCAGCCTCACGTCCAGCGGGAAATGGGAAGATTCAGTCCTCGACCGAGCTGTCGATCATGCCGTGTTTGCGCAGCTTCACGTAAAGGCTCTGCCGTGACAGCCCCAGCATTTCCGCCGCCGCCACACGGTTGTTGTTGGTCAGCTTGACGGCCGTCTCAATGCACATCTTCTCAACCACGTCAGACGTGGCCGACACCAATTCTTTCAACGACGCCGTGCCCACCAGATCCATCACGTTGCGCATGGC
>JBCCAJ010000305.1:0-4128 GCA_039814845.1 Pseudomonadota bacterium
CGCCTCCAAAGCGCGCGGGCATCAGGGGTGTCGTGCCCCGCCACGATGGCCAGAGGGTAAACAATTGGATCATGGTGTGCGGGGTCAAACCGGTGAACAACCTGCACGCGCGGCTCCGCCACAACATCGGAGGCATAGACGATGCCAAAGGGTACCTCCCCCAGTGCCACAAGGCGAAGGGCGGCGCGGACGTTATCGGTTTGCACGATCTGCAGGCTCAGCCTTTCCCATATGCCCAACGTGGTCAGCGCTTGATTGGCGTAGATACCGGCAGGAACAGCATCCACCAGCGCCGTGGCGATGCGGTCCTCTCCGATGATCGCGTCCACCGGTCGATCCGCCTGCATGATGAACATCATGTCTGAGGACGCCACGAGGACAAGCTCATTGCCCAGAAGATCGCGCCTTGTGTCGGGCGACAGCTGTCCTGTCGCGTTGAGATGATCCATCCAAGTTTTGTTGGCCAAAATAACGATATCGGCGGGGGCGCCCCGTTCGATTTGGCGGGCGAGCGTGGACGAGGCGGCATAGGATATCGTGGCACCGCTGTCTTCCATCACCTCATCCAGCGCGGTCTTGAGAGAAGCGGCTGCAAAGATCGTCACGGGTTCGGACTGCGCAGGTAACGCGGCTGTCCAAAACGAGATCAAAGATATGAGGCAAAGTCGGCGCATTTGTTTTGAGTATTGAGACGAATGCAGCGGGTGCAAGGTGATTTTGATCTTAAGGCCACGCCGTTTCCAAAAGTGCGTTGCGGGCCGAACCGGCTGATTGCGCGCCCCGGCACGAAATCAAGGCAAAGGTGTTCGGTATCTCTTCAACAGCGGTGATAGACACATCTGAGAAGCAGTTCACTCCGTCGTGCGCAGCGGGCTACGCTGGACCATCCAGACCACCAACAATGGAATGCCTACAGTCAAAACCGCCACCGTGATCAGAAGCATGCCCAGCTCCGCATAGTTCGCCGCTGTCTGGATCACACCTGTCTCTGCATCCCGTACCTCCCGCGTGACGGTGAAAATCTGGTTGAGGTATTTCTCCCCCAAACGGCTGGCCGATAGCGCCAGATTGGTGAACGACGCCATGACCGCAAAGAACGTGGCCTTCAAAGCCACAGGCGCATTGCGCGCAATCCAGGCCAGCATCGGGATCATCGCAATCTGCGCCAGCGGGCTTTCCACCGCCGTATCCAGCACTGCGATAAACCGCGCATCCACAATCCCGCCTGTCACTGAGGCCGTCCAATTGGGCACCCCGTAATACAGCCCCAGATTGGGAAGCGACAGAACGCCCGCGGCCAGCGACAATACGACAACCACAAAGACAATCGACCGCCGCGCCATCACAGGGCGCAACAAAAGCAACGCCGTCAAAGTCAGCACAGCGGTGATCAGGGACAGAACGGACAGAAACTGCTGATCGAACCCCAGCACATCAATATTGAACCACGTGAGCCCCTCACCCGGCAAAGGCGTCGCGCGGAAGGCAAAGATAATCGCCGCCGTGCCCATCAACATTCGCGCCTGCGCGCGCGGCAAGGCCTGCATCAATTGGCGCATAAGCAAAAGCACAATGGTCATGGAACCCGCAAAGATGATTTCTTGGCCCATGGGCACCTGTCCCAACCCAATAATCAGGGTTAGCACCACAAAGGCCCCGCCGCCGATGAAGTACCACGGGTTCACCTGCGTCGTTTCCTGCCGCGCTTCCGTGGCGTCGAAGGCCTCTTTTGCGGTCATGCCTGTACCCATCAAACGCTGTCGGGCCGCGCGTTTCTGCAACCCACCAAGCACCACGCCCGAGACTGAAATCACCGGAATGACCAACGCCACCATGTAGATCGAGGCATAGACCTGCGCCTTCGCAGGTTGGGTCAGATCCTCTATCCCTGCAAACATAACGATATTCAGAAGCGCCACGGCCAACGTGCCCGTAATGAGCGCGAAACGGCCTAGCGTCTGCATGGTCACATGCGCGGCCTTTTCTTCAGCCTCGGGAATGGGCTGGCCAGACGCGTCGACCTTTGGCACGGCCTCCACCGACATGGCATCGGCCACCGCATCCTGCACCACTAGCCCACAAGGCGCGATGATCGTGCTGGCCACGTACCAACTGGCCAGCGGCATGATCGCTTCCATCATCTCCGGCGCGGTCAGGACCAGATACATGATCCCCACACTCAGGGCGACCAACGCTGCACCCAGCCAGACAAGCAGCCATTTCCAGCGCCAGATGATATCCACCAAATGCCCCAACGGCATCTTGAGTGCCCAAGGGATACCGGCCCAAAACGCGAGCCCCGCCAGATAGGCGGGCGACAAATCGAGGTACTCTTTGACGAAAAACGTCCCCACAATCGCGGTAAGCCCAGTAAAGCCAAAGGCAAAATAGACCATAAGAGGCGGCAAAAAGGACCACCGCATCTGACGCAGCAAATCGATGACAATGGCGTCAAACCAGCCCTTTCGTGCCGTGCGGGTCATGGGTTTGCTGTCCTCCTTTCCGGTGATTTAGGATAAGTGCTGTTGCCGCCTCAGCAGGATCCGCCTGACATGTGCATCATTCTGCCCAAATATCGGCATCCAAACCCACGGCATCCCCGATATTTCCAAAACCTGCCCCTTCGATTAAAAAGTCCAACCCCCGCGCGATCCGGGGGACCAGTGAAATCCCCTCGTACACCATAGCCGAATACAGCTGAACCGCGCTGGCACCTGCGCGGATCTTGGTCATGGCGTCTTCGGCTGAACCCACGCCACCCACGCCGACAAGCGGGATCGCGCCTTTCGTCTCCAACGCCAGCCGCGCCAGAACCCGGGTGGATTTCTTCATCAAAGGCTGACCGGACAGCCCACCCTGTTCGCCCTGATGCCTGTTGCGCAGCCCGTCGCGCGACAACGTCGTGTTGGTGGCGATGATGGCATGCAGCCCAGACTTGATCGCCACATCGGCGATTTCGTTGATTTCTGCATCCGACAGATCCGGCGCGATCTTGAGGAAAACGGGGATCGGTTGGTCAAGCGCCGCACGTGCCGCCATCACGCCATCCAACAGCTTGGCCAGCGCCTCCGCCCCTTGTAAATCACGCAGTTTTTCGGTGTTGGGGCTGGAGACATTGACGGTGGCAAAATCCAGATGCGCGCCACAATGGCTGAGCACCCTGGCGAAGTCTTCCGCCCGATCAGCACTGTCCTTGTTGGCGCCCAGATTGAGGCCAATGACCGCGTCTTTCGGGCGTTGCGAAAGACGTTCTACGGCGACCTCCATCCCCTGATTGTTGAACCCGAACCGGTTGATCACGGCGCGATCCTCGGACAAGCGGAAAAGACGCGGGCGGGGGTTACCCTCTTGCGGGCGAGGAGTGATTGCACCAACCTCCAGAAACCCAAAGCCCGCGCGCGACAAAGGTTTCAACGCCTCGGCATTTTTGTCAAACCCGGCGGCGAGGCCAATAGGATTGGGCAGGTCGATCCCGGCCAGTTGGGTCTTCAGCCGCGTAGATGTCACCGGCCCCGGCAGCGGCGCTAGCCCGGTGTTCAGCGCCCGCAGTGCCAGACCGTGGGCGCGTTCGGGATCAAACAGCCGCAAAAGCGGCAGACCGGCCTGTTCCAGCCAACTCATCCGAAACTGGCCCCGGGATCGGACGGTTTGCAGCGGATCAAGCGAGAGGTCTCCACCGCCGCCTGTCGATGGATGACAGCCTCCGCATAGGCCGGATCACTGATCATTTCCAAAAACGCATGCGCTGTGGGGTACCGCGCGATGAAGGCATGATCCCAGACCTCACCCGCTGGTCCGATCAACGTGGCCTCAAAAGACCCACGCCAAAGGATGCTTGCCCCAATCCGGTCCACAATTGGCGCGGCGCCTGCTCCGTATTCGCGATAGGCCTGCGCCCCTGTCAGCCCTTGCCGAGCCAGCGCGTGACCTTCGGGATAATCCGCGACATCGCGCAGCCGCACGAGGTTGAGCATTTCAACGGGATGATCGCGATCCAACCCCTTGAACAGGTCAAACTGCACCCGGCTGGGATCCACGTGCCCGATCAGATCTTCGGGGAACCGGTGGCGACCGGCAATAAGCGGCAAAGGCTCCACCCGTTCCAGATCCTCCAAACGCAGCTCCCGA
>JBCCAJ010000466.1:0-2455 GCA_039814845.1 Pseudomonadota bacterium
GCACCATCAGCCTTGATACCTCAGGCGCGCCTTTGCACCAGCGGGGATTGAAACAGGCGGTCAGCAAGGCCCCGATGCGAGAGACGTTGGCGGCACTGTTCCTGCGGCAATGCGAATACAAGCCGGGTGAAATGGTCGTAGACCCCATGTGCGGATCGGGCACATTTGTGCTGGAAGCAGCCGAACGGAGCGCCGGGCTTTTGCCCGGGCGCATACGGAACTTTGCCTTTGAGAAACTGGCGAGCTTTGATGCGGAAGCCTGGTCCGGGATGAAGGGAGGCGCGGGAGAGACGCGCGGTGTCGCCATTGGATTTGGCAGTGACCGCGACCAAGGTGCCGTGCAGCAGGCCACGGCCAATGCCGAGCGCGCGGGGCTTGAGGACTTATGCGAATTCCGCACCGCGCCAGTGAGCGAGGCAGCCCCACCCGACGGCAAGCCCGGGCTTTTGATCGTGAACCCGCCCTATGGCGCGCGGATCGGGAACAAGAAGTTGCTTTACGGACTTTACGCAGCGTTAGGCGACACAGTACGCGCTCGATTTGGCGGGTGGCGGGTTGGGATGGTGACCTCTGAACCGGGACTGGCGCGGGCCACAGGGCTAAACTTCGCGCCACCAGGGCCGTTCATAGACCATGGTGGCGTGAAAATTCGGCTTTATCAGGCAGGATCTCAATAATACGATTTCACAGGGCAATCACAAAGCTGTAAGCATGGTGATCCAAGCCCTCGAAACCTATCAAAATACTGATTTAATTAACTTATTTATACCAGGCCGCATCACTCTCAATTGCATGGAATTTCACAGGCTGCCGCAGGTCGCACCCGATCACAACGGATTGAAGCGGTTTGACCGATACCCCCCTAGATCGTCACCACCGCATCGTTATCTACCAAAAACACGACGTCAGACCTGGACAAGAAAATGCGGCAAGCCACCGCCCTTGGTAAAACCACAACCTATCAATGCCCCTCAAAGGCGCAGCACGCTCTTTGGGGCGTTCTGGCTGCTTGGGCGGCTGTTTTGATTTATGCTGCGGCCAATCCGATCGTGGTGAGTCTTGTGGATTTGGGACAAGCCTTGCCCGTTGCAGATGGTCGAAATGCACTGACTTATTCGAACCTGTATTTTCTCGGCACGCTGATCTCTGTTGTGCCGTTGGCCTATCTGTTTCGTCGTGATTTGCGGCCCCTCCGCGTGCGGCGGGTGACAGGCAAAGACTGGGGCATTCTGACATTGTCAGCTCTTCTGTCCTCGGCGCTGACACCCGCGCTGTTCTTCTATGCTCTGTCGCAAACCAGCGTGTCCAATGTGGCGCTGATCAGCCGGATTGAACCGCCCCTATTCCTGCTGGGGGCGCTGTTCGTTCTGGGGGAGCGCTTTGACCGACGCACAATGGTCGCCGCATTGATCGCGCTGACTGGGGCGATCTGGATCATAGCCGCACAGGATCGCGGAAGCTGGGCCGGGTTTGGCGCGGGTGAGATGGCCGCCGTGGCCGCCACCCTGTCTTACGTGGTCTCCACCCTGGTAGCGCGGGCTGGGTTGAAGCGCGTGCCGTTAGGGCTCTTTTCCGTGTATCGGGCTGTGGCTGGGGCCGCGATTTACTTTACCGGGGCCTGCGCCATCGTGGGACCGGACGTATTTCGGGACCTCTTCGCCCCGATCCTTTGGCAATGGGTGTGGGTCTATGCCGGGGTTGTTCTGGTGCTGGGACAACTGGTCTGGGCGCTTGCCTTGAAGACCGCCAAGGCCGGAACGATTTCGCTGGCCGCATCCTTTGCGCCTTTGGCCGGCGTTTTGATCGCAATGGTGTTTCTGGGCGAAAATCCGGGCCCGGGGCTGATGCCTGGCGCGGCGCTGATCATGCTGTCGATTGCCTGGGCGCAAGGGCTGTTTGATCGCGGTGAAGCCGTCACTCTGAATGTCAGGCGACCATCGCCTCCGCTTTCTTTAGGTCAACCGAGACCAGCTGACTGACACCCTGTTCGCCCATGGTCACACCAAAGAGGCGGTCCATGCGGCTCATGGTGACGGCGTGGTGCGTGATGATAAGGAAGCGGGTTTCGGTGCGTCGGCACATTTCATCCAAGAGATCGCAGAAACGACCTACATTGGCATCATCGAGCGGTGCGTCGACTTCATCCAGCACACAAATGGGCGCCGGGTTTGCCAGGAAAACCGCGAAAATAAGCGCCAGAGCGGTCAGAGTTTGTTCCCCACCGGAAAGCAGCGAGAGCGTGGCAAGCTTTTTACCGGGCGGCTGGCACATGATCTCAAGGCCGGCTTCAAGCGGGTCATCGCTTTCGACCATCACCAGGTTGGCGTCCCCGCCCCCGAAGAGATGCTTGAAGAGCAGGTTGAAGTTTGAATTGACCTGTTCAAACGCCGTCAGAAGCCGTTCACGGCCTTCGCGGTTGAGCGAAGCAATGCCGTTGCGCAGGGTGCGGATGGCC
>JBCCAJ010000443.1:0-2662 GCA_039814845.1 Pseudomonadota bacterium
TCGCGCGTGCCATCTTCCAAGCTGCGCCGGATCTGAGCGATGCCCGTGTGGGAAAAGCTTGGGCAGCTCTACGACCCAACCGTGCGGGACAAACGCCACCCTAAACTGATCACCCATTGCGCCAATCCGCTGGCTGTCCCGCTTGAGGGCGATGTCTTTCGCGTCTTCTACAGCGGGCGGGATGCGAACAAACGGTCCTCCGTCGGCGCGGTAGACATCAACATCGCCACCCGCCAGATCGTACAGGATCACCACGCGCCGTTCTTTGAGCATGGCCCCCTCGGCAGCTTCTACGCCGACGGCGTCAGCATCGGCAATTGCTACCGCGCCGCTGACGGGCGTGATTACATCCTCTTCATGGCATGGCAGGTCCCCCCCGATGCCCATTGGCGCGGCGATGTGGGGCGGTTGCGCCTGACCGAAGCCAAGACGCTGGAACTTGCCGATCCAACACCGCACCTCAGTTCTGATGAAATTGATCCCGTCAGCCTATCGTACCCTTGGGTGCAGCCCATGCCGCAGGGCGGTTATGAGATGTGGTACGGATCCACCATCACATGGGACGCAGGCAATGGCGAAATGGAGCACGTGTTCAACCACGCGACCTCCCCCGATGGTCACACTTGGCAAAAACACGGCCAAGCCGTGCCCAGCCCCGTCGGCGTGGCGCAGGCCTTTTCCCGCCCCACAGTCGCGACCCGCGCGGATGGTGGGCTGGAGATGTGGTTTTCCTATCGCGGCCCGCCAGGGCGCACCTACCGCATCGGCTATGCCCGCGCGGAAGACCGCGCGGCGTGGATCTTGGATTTGGACGCCAGCGGCATTGATGTCAGCCCTTCAGGCTGGGACAGTGACATGATCGAGTACCCCTTCATCTTCGACCACGGCGGGGAACGGTACATGCTCTACAATGGCAATGGTTTTGGCGCGACGGGCTTTGGCCTCGCCGTCCTGCGGCAGGGCTGACATGGGGGAAGCGCGTTCCCAAACCCTCAAACAGATGGTGAAGTTCGGCGTTGTCGGACTGACCACGAATGCCATCGGATATCTGGTTTATCTGGCGTTGACTGCCTTCGTATTGCCTCCGAAACTGACGATGACGCTGCTCTATATCGTCGGCACCACGCTCAGCTATCTGGGCAATCACCGCTTCACATTTCAGCAGACCGGCACCAAGCCCCGCACCATCGTGGCCTTCGCGCTCGTGTCCTTCTGCGGCTGGGCGCTCAACTATGCGCTGTTGGCATTTTTCTCAGACCATCTTGGCTATGCCCACCAACTGGTTCAGGCCGTCGCGATCTTCGTCGTGGCGGGGTTTTTGTTCGTGACGCTGAAGCTGTTTGTGTTCGGACCGGACAGGTCATCATAAGCCGCACTACTCAAAGCACACGCTTTGGTGCATTCTGCCCCAAAGATCGGAAAGACAGACGATGGCTGACAAGAAAATACCCTTCAACCGGCCCAGCCTCATTGGCAATGAAATCAGCTATCTGCGCGATGCCATCCGTCGTGAGCAACTGTCGGGCGATGGGCACTACACGCGGCTGTGCAATGCACGCATCGAACAGATCACCGGCAGCCGCAAGGCGCTGATCACCCATTCCTGCACCGCCGCATTGGAAATGGCCTCGATCCTGTGTGACCTGGAACCCGGTGATGAGGTGATCATGCCCTCCTTCACCTTCGTGTCCACGGCCAACGCCGTGGTGCTGCGCGGGGCGATGCCTGTTTTCGTGGATATCGACCCCCACAGCCTGAACATCTGCCCGGCCAAGGTGGCGGACGCTGTAACAGACCGAACCAAAGCCATCTTCGCGGTGCACTACGCAGGCTTTCCCGCCGACATGGACGCGCTGAAAGCCATCGCCGATGCTCATAACCTGATCCTTGTCGAGGACGCAGCCCAAGCGCTCGGCTCAACTTACAAAGGCCGCCCCGCAGGAAGCCTGGGCGATCTGGCCGCCTTCAGTTTCCACGAAACCAAGAATGTCGTCAGCGGCGAAGGCGGCGCGCTGACCATCAATCGCGAAGACATGATCGAACGCGCAGAGATCATCCGCGAAAAAGGCACCGACCGGTCGCGATTCTTGCGCGGGCAGGTGGACAAATACACATGGGTCGATCTGGGCTCGTCCTACCTGCCCGGCGAATTGATCGCCTCCTACCTCTATGCGCAGTTGGAAACCGAAGGCATGATCTGCCAGCGCCGCGTGTCTCTGTTCAATCGCTACATGGAAGCGCTGACGCCGCTTCAGGATCAGGGTCTCGCCCGCCTGCCCATCACCCCCGAGCACACCACCGGAAACGGCCACATGTTCTTCCTCATGCTGCCCGACCGCGACATACGCGACCGCTTCATCGCCGCCATGACACAAGCCCGCATCGCCACGCCCTTCCACTACGTCCCGCTCCACAGCGCGCCCGCCGGTCAACGCTATGGCCGGACTGTAGGGTCGATGGAGGCCACCGTGCAGGTGTCCGATTGTCTGGCCCGCCTGCCCATGTATTTCGACCTTGGCAACAACATCGAAGACGTGATCGACAAAGTGGCCGAGGTGGTGCCGCAGCTTTAAAGGAACGGATCCATGCCCAATTTCGACCTATCTGAGTATCAAGCCCGCCAGGCCAAAGCGAAAGCTGCCATCACGGAGGCAGGCCTAGA